>NQJH01000101.1 GCA_002256685.1 Methylococcaceae bacterium NSP1-2
AGCTCAGGCATTGTCAAAGAAGCCGCCGCGATTGGTATAGAACACGACAGTTTAGGGCAGTTGCTAGTGGTAGTGATTAGTTTGCAACACCCCGATGATTACGATGAAGCCGTGTTAATGCAGCATTGCCAAGCCCAATTACCTAATTTTATGCTACCCGCGAAAATAATCGTTACGCCTAGTTTGCCAAAAAATCCTAACGGAAAAATCGACCGTAAGGCGTTAGCTCAACAATTTGCCCCTCTTTTTCATCATGACTCAGCTTAAAACCGCCCCACAACATCCGCCCATGCAGCAATTCCCCGTGCGGCATAATCATTTAGTCATTGGTGGTATAGAATTAACGCGCTTAGTTAGCCGCGTCGGTAAAACGCCGTTTTATGCTTATGATAGGCAAGTGATTATTGACCGTGTGGCTCAATTACGCCAGCAGATGCCCAGCGAATTAAAAATTCATTACGCACTAAAAGCCAATCCCATGCCAGCGGTGGGGTGGTGCAACTGATGGCAGGTTTAGTGGATGGTTTTGATGTGGCATCGTCCGCAGAAATGAAAATCGCGCTGGATACCGCCATGCCCGTTCAACAGATTAGTATTGCAGGGCCGGGTAAATCAGTCGCTGAATTAAACATCGCGATTGCGGCGGGGGTCACTATTAATGTGGAATCTTTCAATGAATTGGAAACTATCGCCCGTTTATCGGCAAAAAGCGGTATTACTGCCTCGGTTGCCATTCGTATTAATCCCGCGTTTGAACTGAAAACCTCAGGCATGAAAATGGGCGGCGGTGCGAAACCGTTTGGTATTGATGAAGAACAACTGCCTGCGGTATTAAGACATTTGCAAGTGTTGCCAGTGGATTTTCAAGGCTTTCATATTTACAGCGGCTCACAAAATTTAAAAGCCGACGCACTTATCGAGGCACAGCGACAAAGTTTTGCGTTGGCTTTACGTCTGCTCGAATTTTGTCCTAATGGCATTAAAAAACTCAATATAGGCGGCGGTTACGGCATTCCTTATTTTGTTGGTGAAAGCCCGTTGAATATTGAACAAGTCGGTGATGCACTGGCTATCGAAATGGCTAAGTTTAAATCTGTGTTACCCGAAGCGGAGGTTATTATTGAGCTAGGGCGTTATTTGGTCGGTGAAGCGGGAATTTATGTGTGCCAAGTGGTGGATAAAAAAATCTCGCGGGGGCAGGTGTATCTGGTTGTTAATGGCGGTTTGCATCATCATCTCGCCGCATCGGGTAATTTTGGGCAAGTGATTCGTAAAAATTATCCGCTGGCTATCGGTAATAAAATGTACGCTGAGCAGCAAGAAATCGTTAATGTTGTTGGCTGTTTGTGTACGCCTTTGGATATTCTTGCCGATAAAATGCCATTACCTGTGGCAGAAGTCGGTGATTTAGTGGTGGTTTATCAATCGGGTGCTTATGGTTTAACGGCTAGCCCTAGCGGGTTTTTAAGTCAGCCCAGTGCGGAAGAAGTGTTGGTGTAGGCGCGAATTGATTCGCGCCCACACCCTAAAAAGTACGCGCTTAATAGTGAGGTGTTTCTGGATAAATACCTGTGAGTTTGCGTTTAAATTCATCGGTCACATCTCTGGCATTTTTTTCATTTTCTACGATACGCGGCGTGATTAAAATAACTAGCTCAGTTTTGTTCTTGTTTTTGGTGGTTGTCCCAAACAGTGCGCCTATGTATGGTATTTCACTCAAAATAGGCATACCAGTTAGTCCATCGCTCGTATCTTCTCTAATTAATCCACCTAGGACAATGGTTTCGCCATTTTTTACCGCGATAGAGCTATTAATCTTACGTTGTTGAATCGTGGGCGAATTCAGCGCGGACGTGGTGGTAGCAACGGCTTGATTGGCTTCTTGTTCAATCTTCATTAGCACTAAACCACCCGCATTAACACGCGGCTTAATCTTTAACGTAATCCCTGTATCTAGCATTTGGATGTTATTGGAGACAATCGCACTGACATTGTCATTATTGTTCAAAATGCCTGAGCTTGAGGTATTGACGCTGTTAGTATTGGTAGATTGAGAGGTTGCAACAGGTACTTTATCACCGACGTTGATAAAACCTTCCTGATTATTGAGTACCATTAATGAGGGTGAGGCAATGACATTAATCGCCGATTTTTCAGCTAAGGCATTGAGTACCGCTTTTGCTGTGCCGCCTGAATAAAATAATGAATAGCCTGTTACGGGACCGATGGCTTTTAAATCGCCTGAGCTGATATTGGATAAGAGGTTACGAAAATTACCTGTATCAAATGACCATTGCATTCCATATTTCAAATCGTTTTTAAGATCAACTTCGACGATAGTGGCATCAATCAGCACTTGTAAAGGCATCACATCTAACTGCTTGATAATTGGCAGAATACGTTCATATTCTTGCGCTGTCGCCACAATAATTAATGAGTTATTGGGTTCGTCGGAAATAATTCTAACTTCACCCACATCGGATACTGTCATATCGCCTGTTGCCTGAGGGCTAGCCGATACCGGTGTGGCTGGGGTGTTAGAGGATATTTCAGCCATGTCTTGTCCGGGTGCGACGCTGGCGGCTTTGTTTCGCTTGGGGGCTGCATTATTGAAAATTTCATTGAGCGTATCAGCTAATTCGACCGCATCGACATGCTGAACTTTATAGACATTGACACTACCACCCGAAGCAGTATTGGCTTTATCTAGCCTAAGCACCCAGCTTTCAATTTCATTTAGATAACGCGCTTGATGGGTGATGGCAAGAATAGCATTGAGTCGTTCAATGGGAATAAAACGAAAAAAACCAGCATCTTTGTCGCCGCTTTTGTCATTAAAAACCGCTTCCAATTCTTTGATAACGGTTTCTGGTTCAACATGGGCTAAAGAAAATAACGCAAACGATCGACCTTTTAAAACATCCGTGTCAAACGCACCAACCATCTCTTGTACGCGCTGCACTTCGTCACCTGTGCCTGATACCACCAAAATATTGCGATCATTATCAATTTGAAGAATGGTTTTTTCCTGTACTAAAGGCTTAAGCAATTTAGATATTTCTTCAGCTGCGACATTGCGCACTGGAATCACTTTAGTTTGGTAGCCTGCCATGTTACTACCGATGGAAAGTTCGGACGTATATAAGGCATTAGCGGCAGGTTCGATATGGTAAATATTGCCATCTTTCACCAGAGCCGCATTATTCATGCGTAATACCATTTCTAAGGTTGGCAGTAATTCGTCTTTCGTGAGAGCTTGCGTAGTTTGTAGCGTGACTTTACCTTTTACTTCAGGGCTTAATACATAATTTTCACCCAAACTATCGCTCAAAATCGTTTTTGCGACTTCCGCTAAATCAGCATCATCAAAATTGAGGGAGTATGAGCCTTTAGCGGTGGATTTATGTTTTTTGTTAGATAGGGTAGTGCTTGAAACCGTATCGCCGGTTGCTGGATATAGCTCACTCTTGGTACGGGTCATATTAAGATCGACAGGCTCTTTAATAATAGACGTTGGCTGGTTTTTGGCTGGTAGTACATCACTAAAACTAAGGACAGTAGTCGGTGCTTGGGTTTTTTTGCTTGAGGATGCCGTTTCAGTCGTTGATGTTGGCGGCAACTTGAGCGTTTGTTTAGGAGGAGCTGATGACTCACAAGCTGACAGCATTAAGCCTGTCGTTAGTGCAAAGCAAGCTATTGTTATGGTTTTATTAATTATTTGCATTAGTGTCATCTTCAGAAGAATCGTTTGTTGGTCTAGGCGTAGCTGTGGGCGTAGCGCGTAAATTAGGCGGTATTACGGCGTTTTGTCCTTGAATTGCTTTTGGTTTTGGTTTTCGAAGCGGTAAATTTTTTTGCGTGTCGCCTTGCGTCAGCATGATTTCATACGGATGAATTTCAGCGACCTTCCAGCCTTCGATAGTATCACCTGTAATTACTTTTCTATACTTGTCGCTAGAAGACGGTTTAGTGGTTGCTACACCGGGTGGTGCTGGCTCAGGAGTTTTTGCGACCGTTCGAGTGAGTAATGCCATTAAGCCTTTTTTGGTGGTATAAATTCCATTTAACATCCAGTCAAAGGTATTGGTAACAACCGCTACTTGTTCGGGTGTTTTTTCAGCTTCTGCTATCGGTTTTCTGCCTGAGATGAATAAAGGTCTGTTGACCAAATCTGCATAACTGTCTTCAGGCTGTGAGTTTAAATTAATCTGTGGCATTTCATCGTTTAAGACTGGCTTGGTCTCAGAACTGATTGCGCTTAGCATTTGTTGTTGTGCTTGCTCGGCATAAAGCCACTCAAGCGTGATGACTAATAGCAGTACCAGACAAACCAGCATTAATGTTTTAATCAGTTTGCTATTCATTGGGCGGGTTTTCTCATAAAACTGACGACCCGAAAATTAATAGCCAATTCATTACTTGCATCAATTTGACCGGTTTTTCGATTGCGCCGACCGCGTACAGGTCGAATGTCTATTTGGTCAATAATCATTAACGGCACGGAATTTTCTATTTTATAAAGCACTGTCCGCAACATTTCACTGTTGCCGGTCATGCTGATTCTGACAATGATGTGATTAAACTTAGCCGGACTGTTAGTTGCGCTATCAGAGGAAGGCATCGTCTGTGTGCTACTCAGTTGCCCACCTGCCTCCACAATGGTTTTTTTAATAAAATCCTGCATTTCAGCGGATGCTAACGCCTCGGTTTCTTGTCCATTAAAATAGCGTTGGTCGGTACTTTGCTGTTTTATTTTATCCCGACTGGCAAGCACTGCGTCTTTCTTAGCCAAAATTCGTTCATATTGATTCAACTTGAACAGCAGATTCTCTTTCGTGTCATTCAATGCCAGACCTTTGCTGACGACGGGAACAATAATCAGCAATCCCGCTATCAACAGAACAATAACCAATAAACCGACCGCCAGCCAGCGTTGTTGCAAGGGCGTTAGTGTTCCATCCTGTCCTTTATTTAACATCCGTAGCTACTTTGTTAGTTTTTTTGGTGGGTTCAACGGTAATTTGGAAATGTTCTTGTTTACTAAGATTATCTTGCGTAACGGGGGACACGAAGACCGCATTGCTAAACACTTCTGAATCTTCTAATACGGCAATCAAGGTAGAGGCAGCAGGCGATTCGCCCTGAATTTGTAGTTGTCCATCTGCGTATTGGAGGTAGGCTAGCCAAGTATCATCTTTCATGAGCTTACTGAGCGTATTCAGCATCAAAATAACCGAGGGGGTCGCATTTTTTTCATTGAGTAACTGCTGAGTTTCTTCTATCAGTGCAGCCGTTTCTAATTGCAAGGCTTTAATTTTCTTGGCTTCTTTTTCTACTTTTTGAACTTTTTCTGTTAATGCGTTAACCGCTTGGTATTCAAACCAAACCGGCATAACAATCACTGCGCCTAGCAATAAAAAAACTAAACCAATCAGAGATGAATGAATAATTCGCGGTATTTTTTCGACTTTGGGTCTTAAGCGGTCGGGCAACAAGTTATAAACAGCATCGCCGTGTTCAAAATCATTGGCAACACCTTCATAATCGGCAATCATCGGCACAATACCGATTGCTTTGACATCCGCATAAAGTGCGTTAAGCGTCTCTCGCGTCGTCAATATTAAGAGAACCTTGATTTGATCGGCTTCGTTTAAATGCTTAGGCAGTCGCTTAACGACAAAATAAACCTGATCTGTCTTAAAGGGCGTATAACGATCCAGTTCGTAGCCGACAACTTGATGCAGGTTTTCTTTGGCTGCGATCGGCAAAGCCAATTCTTTTTGAATAACATCCTGCCCTGTCAGCCGCAATATGACTTTTGCTTTACTCAGTCTTTCATCACTAGCCAGCAAATTTTTATACTGAGCAATTGCTGATGAATCGCGCTCTAAAGTCGCCAACTGTTCGCATTGCCCGCCGAATTGATAGCTCAAAATAAACTTATCACTATCAGCCCTGACAATAATAAAGCCTTGTTGAACACTGACCAGTTGCTTTATTTTTTCAGGCACTAAAAAACTAAGTTCACGCCCCCACCAGCGCAAAACAGTTTTAACATCCAGATCAATTGTTGAATTCAGATTCAGCATAGTGCTTAACGATTAATTCGTTCATTTTGTCGGTAAATAAGGACACATTGTTTGCCGTAGACCGTTGCCATCTTAACACCTCATAAGGCGTAGATTGTATGCCTTCCGCTTTTTTTACTATCGCATTGACGAGTGCAGTGGATTGGTCATCGAGTTGCACTTCAGAAATAATAGTCAGTACCGTGACTTCAGCCGTTGTTGCTGATTGTATAGGGCTTAATGGCGGTGGTGGTGCGGGTAAATTATTTTTCGCACTTTCTACTCTAGCCGCTATATAACTGTCAATTAATCCAGCATCTATCCCAGACATAAGTTGTAACACTTCTTTACTAGCCAGTTGTAAATCAACCTGTGGCGCATCCGAATACACCGTACACAGGGGTTCAAGCCATTTGAGCGTCGCTTCATCCATGCCTAATACCATTTGTAATTCTTCCAGCGTTTGAAACGATTGATTGCGCGGTGAATAATTCAAACCCGCGTCTTGATATTGCTTTTTTTCTGCGCCATCAATGCGCGTTAAATCATCGCTATCGCGCCAGTCAAGAATAGCAGCGGCTCGATTAACCGTAGCAGACGGTAGCTGCGCATTACTACCGCTAGGTGCTTGATTAAGCAAGTCTTGCAACAGCGTTTGCTCTACATTAT
>NQJH01000005.1:0-6832 GCA_002256685.1 Methylococcaceae bacterium NSP1-2
GTTTAACCTGAGCAATATGTTCGTTAGCACTGATGGTATTCATAACGGTCATTTATGTTGGATAGGATTAGTTTGACAACACGTCCACTGCCACTGCATTACGCAAAGTATTAGCAACAGGCGACCATTTATTGGCATGAGATACAATGTCTTGTAGCGTTTCGGGCAGTGCATCACCTTCAACGTCGATAGTGACGCGAATCGCGGTGAAGCCTAATCGCTTGTCGGCTGATAAATCACCCACGCCCCACACCGCTGTGACGTTAATATCACCTTCTAATGCCAACTCCAATTTGCTTAATGCAATACCGCGTGCTGTGGCATTGGCATGAATGCCTACCGATAAACACGCACCTAATGCGGCTAACAAGGCTTCGGAAGGATTCGGCGCGGTATCTTCGCCTAATAAATGCGGCGGTTCGTCTATTACATAAGGTTCTAAATTCCGAATGTACGTTAAATTACGAAACTGCCCTTCACAGATTGTTTTTGTTTTTGCTTTCAAGGTGACGATAGAGTCAGGATTGGCTTTGCCTTTTACAGACAAATTTTCTAAACCCGCTTTATCAATCGGACGGAGTGCATCAGGGTATAAGCAAGTAGTCATAAAAATCTCTTATTGAGTTAAGTGAATGAGTGATTATTGTATTTTTTAGCGGTAGGGTTTGATATGTGCAGAAATCGCTATCTTTTGTTCATTCGTCTGTTTATTCCCGCTGATGAACATAATGTTTGATAAACAGCCGCACTGCTAAATCTAATAAATAACCGATTAAACCAATCAGTAAAATAACTGCCATCAATTCTGAATACGCCAAACGATCGCGGGTATCGAGAATAAAATAGCCCAGCCCCGCACTGACACCTAACATCTCGGCAGGCACTAGCACAATCCAGACGATGCCAATAGCCAGACGAATACCTGTTAAAGTGTGGGCAACAATTGCAGGAATAATAATGCGTGTGATGGTTTCCCAACGCGTAGCGCACAGGCTTTGTGCTAAGGTGAGCCATCGTGCATCCACCGCATGAACCCCCGCCGATACATTCAACATGATGGGCCACACCGCCGCGATAGTGAGTAGAAAATACACAGGTGCGTCACCAATACCGAACATCATCACTGCCAACGGCATCCACGAAATAGGGGAAATCATGCGAATAAATTGAAACAATGGGCTGGTGGCTTTTTCCAATACTTTGGATAAACCCACCACGATACCTAGCGGTATGCCAACTAATAACGCAAACAACAGACTTAATAACACCCGCTCTAAACTCACCCTAATATGCGTGAATATTTCGCCCGTTTGTAGCAGTTGTAACAAGGCTTGAAAACAGGCGGCGGGGGCGAAACTTGCCAATATACTGTTTTCAGTGGCTAGCAAACTTGTTCCTGCCCACCACAAAAATACTGCTACCAAAATACCCGATAACGCGAGGCTGATGGCGTTGCCAAACTGTTTTAAACGCACCACACCTTGTAATGCGTGGCTATGAATCTCAATTGATAAGGCACTCATGCTAATTTTTCCTGCCGCACTAACGAGTCAGGCAAATCAAATACTTTAGCTCCGCCAACTTTTTCAATTGCTTTGCGCACAAAACGATCATCGACTAAATCTTTCGCCACAAAGCTTGGATCAAGGTTGTGTAAAAATTTCACATCACCTTCTACATGAGTCAGTTTTAACAAACGCACCAGTTCTTCGGTATAAGAAGGATAAGGAAACGGTTGAAAATCGATGCGTTTTTGTTGCCAATCAGCGTGCTGTACCGCGCCTTGTTTGCTGTAAGTATCGGTATCGTAATAAGACAATGCGCGTTCCAACACGGCTTGTGGGTGCGGCGTGTAATTATTGCCACTTTCTTTGGCTAACAATTGCGCGGTTTCTTGACGATTTTCGCGTGTCCAACGTTGTGCTTTTACAATCGCATTGACGACCGATTGCGACCATTCGGGACGCAATTCCAAATCAGCCTGACGCATGAACACCACACAACACGCGTGTGCTTGCCAGACATCGCCTGTAAAGCGAAGAATTTTGCCTACTTTTAGATTTTCGGCGGCGGCATTAAACGGTTCGGCAACAATATAGCCAGCAATACTGCCGTTGGCTAACGCCGAAACCATGTCAGGCGGCGGCATAATCACTAAGTTGACTTCATTGGCTTTATTGGTCGATTTCGAGGTTTTAGACACCGCAACTAAACCTTCTTTACGCAATAAATGTTGCAAAATCACATTGTGAATAGAAAACCAAAACGGTACAGCAACGGTTTTACCTGCCAAATCACGCAAACTATTGATGCTAGGCGCGACCGTCAACGCTGAGCCATTAACATGATTCCATGCCACAATCTTGGCTGGAAATTTACTGCCATAACGCACCATCAATGTGGTGGGAGCTAACAAATGAATCACATCAATTTGCCCTGCTAAAAACGCTTCCACCAATTGCGGCCACGCGCGGAAAAGTTTGGGTTGCTCGACTTCTAGCCCTTCTTCGGCATAAAGTTTTTTTGCATGAGCGACTAGCAAGGGAGACGCATCGGTAATCGGTAAATAGCCGATTCGTAAGGGTCTTAACGGTTGACTCTTGGCAATATTTTCCGCCCCTTCCGCTAAAGCTAATTGATTAGGTAATAATGCAGCGGCACTTAACACAGCGGATAATTTCATAAAATCACGCCGTGATAGTGAACAACAAGAACACGCGCCTAATTCATGCAAATCTTCTTGATTATTCGGCGTGGTGGTTGGTTGGTATTTTTTTGGCATGGTCTAATCCTCTAAAAACGTGCATTAAATTCGACAAAAGCAAAATCAGCGTGGTGATAAAAGTTGCTTGGCTGATTTTCGCCAATAGCATTAGCGGCGCAATACGGTTGGTAAAACTGGAAAGAAAGTTTTAATAAATGAGTTACTTAAATTCTATGCGTATTTAAAATTTATCAACATGACTGTAAATCCCGATATTCTGTTTAATCGTCTGCATTTAGAAAAAATGACTAGGTAGCGCATTATTTGCATTAGACGTGGCGGCGAATTTGTGACTGCTGCGTTGATAAACACTTGGTTGTTGTCCAACCGTTCGTTTAAATGCTTTGGAAAAAGCCGATTCAGATTGATAACCTACTTTTTCGGCTGTTTGCGTGATACTGCGTCCTTGCCGTAATAATTGCGCCGCTATTTTCATACGCACCATGACTAAAAACAGATTAGGTGGTTGACCTGCTACTTTAGTGAAATGCTTAAAAAACGTAGCGCGGGACATATGAGTAAAATCCGCCATTGCTTCAACAGGCCATGATTTTTCAGGTTCTTTAATCATCGCCGCCAATAATTTTGCAAATTCAGGACTTTGCACCACAGCCCATAAACCCGCTGATATTGTTTGCGTGTATGCCATTTGCCGAATGACATAAAAAAACAGCAAATCCGTTAAACGCACAATCAGCGGCGAAGCGTCATCACCTGTGCGTTTGGCTTCGGCAACAATCAAATCAAAGAGTGTTCGAGTGCTTGCTAATTCGGCATCATCAGCGCGAATAATTAAATAATCAGGAAAAGAACTCAGCAACATTTCGCTCAATCCTGATTTGAAGTTAAAAAAACCACACGCCAACGCCACGGCATCGGCTACGCTGTCATCAATTGACCGCATCGACCCTTCTCTAACCAGACATAAGCTAGGATCATCAGGGATTTCATTCGGACTGAGATAATGCAGAGTTTCGCGTAGAAAAAATACTGCATCGCCACGTTGTAATGGAATACTTTCTTGATGTTCAGGTAAGTGCATCCAGCAGTCGCCATTTAACACTAAATGAAAACCTGCGCGCATATATTCAGAAGGGGCAGCACGCCATACGCCACAATATTGACCAACATGGAATAGCGTGGTTTGAAGTTCAAGACTAGAAATTAGCCAATTGGCTAAATGGTCGTTTGATGACTGCATGGGTTATCCTCAATAAACTGTTCAAAAATGCACGCGCATAATCAGCCAATAGGGCTAATGCGTTTTCAGTATAAAGAGGGCTTTTGATTTTAAAAAATGACTTTTATAGAACTATCTATCTCAAAAATAGATATCTAATTTAAAAGGGCAATAATTGTTTGAGGAGGTTTTCTTGAGGGGATTAATTGAAATACGGTTGAGGTGTAACCTGTGTGTGTGGTGCAAAATGTTGTTATCCGTGAAAAACTAATCTAATTCGGTCAGGAAAAGCTTGGTGGCGAAAGTCATAGCGTAAACTAGTGATAGCACCTAATGTAGTATGGAGTACAAACCTAGGTTTGTACTCCTGTAAGTTATTTAATTGCACGTTTCGGTTTTATTTTCCCCTTAGCACTGGTGTAAAACAACCGCCTATCGGTGGTTTTGCCCCTTAGCTGTCTTTCTCTGTTTGATTAGTCATAAAAAAATAACCTTGTTATACAATTAGTTATTGCTGTTTTCATGTTTGGCATACAGCTTGCTTATTCAAAATATAGTAATTTTTCAAAAATGAGGACGTGTTATGAATGAGGCTACTCTTTCAAATTTACCAAAAACAGGCTTAGCAGGATTAAAAGAAAACTGGCGCGCCGATTTGTTGTCCGGTTTTTTAGTCTTTCTTATCGCGTTGCCATTATGCCTAGGTATTTCAATGGCTTCGGGTTTCCCTCCTTCGGCGGGCATTATTACCGCGATTATCGGCGGTGTATTAGTATCGCGCATCAGCGGTTCATTTATTACCATTAACGGTCCGGCGGCGGGCTTGATTGTCGTGGTGTACGATGCGGTGCAGTCGTTAGGTGAAGGCGATGCGATGGCAGGTTACCGCTATACACTGGCGGCAATTGTGATTGCCAGCGTGATACAAATTTTAATGGGGGTTTTTAAAGCAGGACGTTTGAGTTCGTTTTTCCCTGCTTCGGTGGTGCATGGCATGTTAGCCGCCATCGGCATTATTATCATGACCAAACAAATTCATGTCGTGCTAGGCGTTACCCCTGAAAAAGGCAGTTTATTTTCCACGATGGCGCAAATTCCCCATAGCTTGATGAATCTCAATCCAGAAATTGCCATTATTGGTTTTTCGGGACTGGCTATATTGATTGCTTGGTCACTGATTAAAAATAAAACCTTGAAAATGATTCCCGCGCCACTGATTGTAGTGTTAGTGGGTATCGGTTTGGCGCGATATTTTGATTTGAATCATCAACACATGTATTTGTTTTTACCCGATGCGCATTTTTTGCCCCATCATGAAGAAACCGTTGGACCTGTGTTTTTAGTGGCTATTTCTGAAAACTTTATGTCCAGCTTTTACTTTCCTGATTTTTCTAAATTTGCCACGCTGGAATTTTGGGAAGCAGTGGTGGCTATCAGCTTGGTCGGTAGCTTAGAAAGTTTATTGAGTGCAATGGCAGTGGATAAATTAGACCCTTATAAACGCCATTCTAATTTGAACAAAGATTTAACCGCCGTTGGTGTGGGTAATTTAGTTGCAGGTTGCGTGGGTGGTTTGCCAATGATTGCTGAAATCGTCCGTAGTTCGGCTAACGTCAATAATGGCGCGAAAACCAGTTGGGCTAACTTTTTTCATGGCACGTTATTGCTGTTGTTCGTGGTATTGTTTCCGCGCTTGATACACAGCATTCCGTTGGCGGCTTTAGCATCACTGCTGGTCTTTACTGGCTTTCGCTTAGCGTCACCGAAAGAATTTGCTCATGTTCTACACATTGGTAAAGAACAGTTATTTATGTTTGTAGTGACGGTGGTTGGTGTTATCGCTACCGATTTATTAGTTGGTGTAGCGATTGGTATTTTGGTTAAACTGACGATTCATTTAATACGCGGTGTTAATTTTGGCAATTTGTTCAAGATTAACTTTAGCATTGAGCAAAAAGCGAACACTGTTTTTATTGAAATCAGCGGGGCAGCCGTGTTTTCTAATTTCATGGCATTAAAAGACGCACTGGCTAAGCTGGAAAACGGTAAAACGATCATTTTCCAATTAAATGATGCCTATTTGCTCGACCATACCGTGATGGAATTTTTCCATGATTTTCAACATGATTATGAAGCGCAAGGCGGAAAGTGTGAATTTTTAGGTATGGAATATCACGAAACTTTCTCAGACCATCCGTTGGCTGCACGGCGTATGATGAAGCCTGATTATTTATAATCATGCCGTTGTATAGACGCGATTCATCGCGTCTATACGATTCATCGCCTTTCTACGCCCCTCTATTTGAGAAGTTATTATGATTCTATTGTTAGCTTATTGCGCGGTGCTATTCAGCTTTGCGTCTGGTTTATTAGCCTTGCTAAGCAATCAGCGGCATAGCCTGTTAGCACTGCGACAAAGGGTTTTAAAAAATCCCTCCGCGTTTATCGACGCTTGTTTAGAAGAACATCACTACCCTAATTTTTTACGGCAAGCCGTGTTTATTCTGTTGGGTTTATCGGGGGTGTTTGCCGTATTAGCGGGTTTAAGCGTACTGATTAGCAATACTGTCGTCACGGGTCAAATCAACTTAGGCTTACCTTGGTTGCCGTGGCATGTTCGCTTTGACGCGCTGTCGGGGTTTTTCTTTTTAATCATTGGTATTGCAGTAGGCGCGGTCAGTTTATACGGACCCGGTTACGTCCATCATTACAAAGAACAAGACCATCCGTTTGCCGCACTCGGTTTATTCACCGGCTTGTTTGTCATGGGCATGTTGTTGGTGTTACTCGCCGATGATGCGTTTATGTTCATGATTGCGTGGGAACTGATGTCAGTTGCCAGTTATTTTCTGGTTGCGTTTCAACATGAACACGCAGCGAATCGCAGA
>NQJH01000005.1:6843-23016 GCA_002256685.1 Methylococcaceae bacterium NSP1-2
GCGCAATTATCAAGCACTTGGGCAAGCATTGCCTTTGGCTTAGCGGTGTTAGGCTTTGGTATGAAAGCGGGCATAGTGCCGATTCATGTTTGGTTGCCTGAAGCCCATCCTGTCGCCCCTTCACATATTTCCGCGCTGATGAGCGGCGTGATGTTGAAAGTGGCGTTATACGGTTTGATCCGCTTCTGCTTTGATTTGATTGATAAAGTCCAGTGGGAATGGGGCGTGGTGTTATTGATTATTGGCACGGTGTCCGCATTGGGCGGTATTTTATACGCGATGATGCAGCCGAATTTAAAACGCTTGTTGGCTTATAGCTCAGTTGAAAATATTGGCATTATTTTTATGGTGCTAGGCTTGGCTATGATTTTCCTCGACAACGGGCATCCAGACTTAGCCGCGCTAGGCTTTTTAGCGGCATTATTTCATGCCTTCAACCACGCGCTGTTCAAGAATTTATTGTTTTTGGGCGCGGGAATGATTCAGCAGCAAACCCATGAATTGAATATCGATATGTTGGGCGGTTTAATTAAAAAAATGCCCCAAACCAGCATGGTATTTTTAGTTGGCTGTATGAGTATTTCCTCGTTGCCGTTATTTAATGGCTTTGTCTCTGAATGGTTGGCATTTCAAACCGCCTTGCAAGTCGATGTGTTAGATAACGGCGTATTGCGCAGTTTAATTCCGGTATCTGCCGCCGCGTTGGCATTAACCGCCGCGCTAGCCGCCGCCTGTTTTGTCAAAGTATTTGGCTTAACGTTTCTCGGTGTGCCGCGTTCACGCCATAGTGAAAAAGCACATGAAGTCAAAGATAAAGGCATGTTAGCGGCTACCACCTTATTAGCGAGCTTATGCTTTTTAGTCGGTATTTTTCCCAGTGTGATTATCAGCTTAATCAATCGCGTATCGAGTCAGTTATTAGCCCACACCTTACCCAATGAATCAGTATTAAGTTGGTTATGGATTGCACCTGTTTCACATGAACAAGCGTCGTATTCTCCCCCATTAGTGTTAAGCGGCGCGTTAATAGCAGGTTGTGTGTGCTACTGGTATTTGCGCCGCGATCCTGCTAAAGCCATACGCATTGCCCCGACATGGGATTGTGGTTTTGGCGGTTTAACGCCGCGTATGCAGTACACCTCCAGTGCGTTCACTATGCCGATTCGGCGCATTTTTGCCAAAGCATGGATTATCGATGAACAAGTCAATAAAGACATGCAGGGCGCGATGAATCAAGACGTGGCGGCGGTGCATTATGCGTTACATATTCAAGACCATAGCTGGCCGTGGCTCTATCAGCCGCTGGAACGTGAGGTAAACAATCTAGCCAAGCAAGTGGGTCGTATTCAAACGGGCAATATTCGTACTTATTTGGGCTATTCATTTGTCACTTTATTACTGTTGTTGTGGGTGATTAGCTGATGAATACGTTACGCATAAGAAGTCGAAGTAAAACAGCTTTAGCTGTGTTACATCCAATAGCTTCAGCTATTGGACTCCTGTCATGGTTTTTTGGAGCAACAACACGATGAACTGGTTAATTGCCATCTTACAAACCACGTTATTTGTCGCTTTAGCCCCGTTATTAGCCGGTTGGTTAAAACGCTGTAAATGTTATTTACAAAACCGTAAAGCCCCATCCGTATTACAACCCTATCGGGATTTACTTAAATTAACCAACAAACAACCTGTGGTATCAGAACAGGCTTCGTGGTTATTCATTAAAGCACCGTACATTATTTTTTCGGCAACCATACTGGCCGCCTCCGTTGTTCCGTTGATCGCTGTTGATCTCCCCACCTCCGCTAGCGCAGATGTCATTGTGATGGTGGGTTTTTTTGCTTTTGCACGATTCTTCCTCGCCTTGGCAGGATTGGATGTAGGCACAGCGTTTGGTGGTATGGGTTCATCGAGAGAAATGACTATTTCCTCGTTAGCTGAACCTGCCATGTTAATGGCGGTTTTTACCATCACCATGACCGCCTCAACGACTAATCTATCATGGGCAATCAGTCATGTGTTAGAGCAAGGTTTGGTGTTGCGCCCTTCGTTTGTGTTTGCCTTATTCGCGTTAATCTTGGTGGCTGTGGCAGAAACTGGGCGTATTCCTGTTGATAATCCGACCACGCATTTAGAGCTAACCATGATTCATGAAGCCATGATTCTGGAATACAGCGGTCGGCATTTAGCGTTAATCGAATGGGCAAGCCAACTTAAATTGATGTTATACGGCGTGTTAATTGCCAATATCTTTTTACCGTGGGGCATTGCGCAAAGTTTTACGCCACAAGCGTTGGGTTATGGCTTGTTAGCCATTATCGGCAAACTGGCAGTGTTAGCCATCATTCTGGCAATCGCAGAAACGCTGGTGGCAAAAATGCGCTTGTTTCGTGTCCAAGAATACCTCGGCTTTGCGTATTTATTAGGCTTACTGGGTATGTTGAGTCACATCATTTTGGAGGCTTCACGATGAACATTGAATCCCAAGATTTGTACACGCAGATTATTTTATCGATGGCAGCATTAGTGGGACTCACCTCCTTTTTGATGTTAGGGCAAGGTCGTTTGTTGCGCTTGATTTTCGTGTTTGCCATACAAGGTTTGTTATTAACGCTAACCACTGCCGTAGCCGCTTATAGCTTAGGTAATCACCATTTATACATTTCAGCCGTATTAACGCTGGCACTGAAAGTCATTTTTATTCCGTGGATGCTACGCCGCGAAGTATTAAAAACGAATATGCACCGTGATGTGGAAACCTTAGCCAATCAAACCGCTGTTATGTTAGGTGGTGCGAGTTTGATGGTGTTTAGTTACTACGTTTTACATCCTATTGTCCAAACCACCTCACCCGTGATGCTAAACGCACTGGCGGTCAGTTTATCGGTGATGTTATTAGGCATGTTATTAATGATTTCACACAAACAAGCTATCGCCCATGTGGTGGGTTTTATGTCCATTGAAAACGGCTTGTTTTTTGCCGCGATTGTGGCGACGAAAGGAATGCCAATGGTAGTGGAATTGGGTATTGCTTTTGACGTATTAGTCGCCGCTGTGTTGTTCGGTATTTTCTTCTTTCATATTCGTAGCAGCATTGATTCTCTGGATGTCGATTTAATGAATAAATTAAATGAGGTGGATAAATGATCCCCGCCTATGTGTTACTACTGATTACCTTAGCTGGTATTGTGTTCTTTGGCTTGTCAGGACACAAAGCCGACATGGGTAAAATTAATGTCTGGTTCAATGGCGTGAGTTTAATCACCACGATTTGGTTAGCCATTAACGTGTTTAATCACGGGACGATTTTATCGGCTGATAAAGCCTTTTTGGTCGATTCATTTAATGTTTATTTGATTGTCTTGACCGCCTTTATTGGTTTGACCACTTCGATATTTTCCGCGCCCTACATGGCGCATGAAAAAGAGCTGGGCAAGCTCACTGCTAATCGCTTAAAACTGTATTACTCGATGTATCAAGGCTTCATGTTGGCGATGTATTTGGTGTTGACCACCAATAACATGGGCGTGATGTGGGTTGCGATGGAAGGCGCGACATTGGCAACTGTCTTGTTGGTGAGTTTATACCGTACTCCTGAATCCATCGAAGCGGCATGGAAGTATTTCATACTCTGTGGTGTCGGTATTGCCCAAGCTCTGTTCGGGACGATTTTATTGTATTACGCAGCGGTGCAGATTGGTGACGGTGAAAACGCGCTGTTATGGTCAGAACTGTTTCAACACGCCAATCAATTAAATCCCGAAGTATTGGAAATTGCTTTTGTATTTTTGCTGGTCGGTTATGGCACCAAAATCGGTTTAGTGCCACTGCATAATTGGCTACCCGATGCGCATTCCGAAGGTCCTACGCCAATGTCGGCGGTATTATCGGGCTTATTATTGAATGATGCGTTATACGCGGTCGTGCGCAACAAAATGTTGGTGGATGGTGCGACCCATTCCAGCATGGCAGGTTATTTAATGATGGGCTTTGGTTTGTTGTCATTCTTAGTTGGCGCGTTATTTTTGCATCGACAAAAAGACATTAAACGGCTGTTCAGTTATTCCTCGATAGAACACATGGGCTTGATGACGTTTGCGTTTGGTGTTGGTGGTCCATTAGCGACCTTTGCCGCCTTGCTACACATGACCGTGCATTCACTCACTAAATCGGCGATTTTTGTCACGGTGGGTCATGCCGCGCAAGTCGCAGGTACGCAACGCATGGACAAAATACGCGGGCTGATTAAAACCCAACCTAAAATTGGTTGGGGTTTATTAATTGGCACAATTTCTATTGCTGGCTTTCCCCCCTTCGGCGTATTTACCAGTGAATTTTTAGTATTGCTGGCAACCATGCACAGCTATCCGTGGTTGACCTTACCCTTATTGCTCGGTATCGGCATTGCGTTTGCGGGGCTGTTTCGCCACATACAGCCGATGGTTTATGGTGAGCGACCTGAAGGTCAGAATCCTGTTAAAGCTAATCTGTGGCCGGTGATGATTCATCTCGGTTTGGTGTTGTGGTTAGGTTTAGCAATACCTGGGTTTTTGGCGCATTGGTTTTCACAAGCAACTGTTTTAATTGCTGGGAGTAGCCCATTATGAATTGGACGACAATCTTTTTAACCCAACACGTCGGCTGGATTGATCCTGAGATGCCTGACAAACCTATCGGTGATTATATCGGTGGTGTTGCGCATCACTCGCCGTTAAATAACGTAGCCGTCTGGCAAATTGAAGATAAACATTGGCAACAATTCGCCATCACAGCGGTTGCAGAAAATTTGCGCTGGGTTGCCGGCTGGGCAGAACAAGCGAATGAACAATTTATCGTCAATGCTAGTTTTGAAAAAAACGGCGTTTATATGGTGTTGCGTACAGCGATTAATGCCAGTAAACCTGAACTGCCCTCACAAGCTACCGTTTATCCTGCGGCAAATCGCAGTGAACGCCATACCCAAGATATGTTCGGCATTCACTTTATCGGACACCCTGATAATCGCCGTTGGACACGTCATCAAGCGTGGGATAAACACCAATATCCGTTACGCAAGGATTTTCCTGTACAAGGCGAACCCGCTGAAATTACCCCACCTGATATGCACTATGACTTTGTGAAAGGTTATGGTGCGGGGGTTTATGAAATTCCTGTTGGTCCTGTTCATGCGGGCATTATTGAACCGGGGCATTTTCGCTTTCAAGCGGTAGGAGAGTTAATTTTGAATCTCGAAGAACGCTTAGGGTATGTGCATAAAGGCATCGAAAAAATTGCCGAAGGTAGAACGCCAGAATCGTTAGCTCGTTTAGCGGGACGCATTTCAGGTGATACCACTGTCGGTCATTGTTGGGCGGCGTGCATGGCAATGGAACAAGCTGCGGGCGTTGAAATACCTAGCCGCGCCGCATTTATACGCGGCATACTCGCAGAGCGGGAACGTATCGCTAATCATCTCGGCGACATGGGCGCGATTTGTAACGATGTGGCGTTTACGTTTGCACAAATGCAGTTCACCCGCTTGCGTGAGTTATGGCTGCGTACCCATGCCAGTGTGTTTGGGCATCGGTTATTAATGGATGTCATTATTCCCACAGGTGTCAGTCGTGATGTATCAGAACAGTCTTGTGAGTTACTGAAAAAAGACAGTGTGATGCTTAGAAAAGAACTCGCGGACATCATGACTGCGATAGATTTAAATTCTTCTTTAGAAGACAGACTCTATACAGCAGGTTATCTGTCACCTGACATAGCGGCAGCGTTTGGTACAGTCGGTTATGTGGGTCGCGCCAGTGGGCAAAACTTTGATGTGCGCCGTGATGCGACTTACCCGCCTTATGACCAAGTCACCTTTAAAGTCGCATTAGAAGATCAAGGTGATATTGCGTCACGGTTTTGGGTTAGACATAAAGAAATCAATGCTTCATTAAAACTCATTGAACAATTTATTCAGCTATTGCCCGAAGGTGAAATCAGTACACCGTGGACGACACCGACTATAGACAGCGAAGGGCTAGGTATTGTCGATGGTTTTCGCGGTGAGATTATCAGTTATGTGCGTTTTGATACCGACAATAAAATCGCCCGTTTTTATCCGCGTGATCCCAGTATTGTCAACTGGCCTGTATTGGAAAAACTGGTACTTAATAACATCGTGCCTGATTTTCCTGTCTGTAACAAATCCCTAAATGGCTCGTATTCGGGCAATGATTTATAGGAAAGCGGTATGTTGAGCTTATTTAAAAAAACCCTGACCACAGGTATTGTCACCGAAAAATGTAAAGCCCCTAAAGACGATGAACTGGAAGCCCTAGGCATCACCATTAAACGCCGCATCGATAAAAAGTTTTCAGGCAGTATTGCCATTCGTGCAGTCGATGCCGGCTCGTGTAACGGTTGTGAATTAGAAATTCACGCCCTCAATAATCCGTTTTATGACATCGAGCGTTTTGGGATTCATTTCGTGGCCTCGCCGCGTCATGCCGATGTGTTATTAGTCACAGGTCCCGTGTCACGGCACATGCAAACCGCGTTGTTGCGCACTTATGAAGCCACCCCTAATCCAAAATGGGTCGTTGCTGTCGGTGATTGTGCGGTATGCGGCGGCGAATTTGGTCAATCTTATGCCTGTTGCGGAGCGGTATCTAATGTGATTCCTGTCGATGTCACTATCAGTGGTTGCCCGCCGACACCGTTAGCGTTAATGAAAGGGCTGTTAGGATTACTAGACCGTTAAGCTGGGTTACAATAGTTTCAATCAACAGAAAAGAGGTGCGATAATCAAACACTTGCAATTATTACCAGAGGCTTTGAGATGACCCCCATTTTTTACCGTCCCGCTAAACTGCGTGGTTTGGCATTTTTAGGCCTGTTATTAATGGCACTCGCTATTCTAGGCGGTATGATTTGGCGTAATTTTCACCACTTTGAAACGGTTTTATCCTATGTGGATTATTCACATAGGATTCAAAATGTATCAGTAGGGTTACAACAATCACTGATTGAGCATTTAATTGAAGGAACCCACCGACCTGTTACGCTGACCAAAACCTTGAGTGAAATGAATGCGTTAATGGCAGATAATCGCTATTTGTCCGATTCCACTAGGCGTAATTTAACCTCCGTGCGTGATATGCTCACCGATGTCGGCAAACTCGACAGCAAAGAAAAAAATGCTCATTTAATTGCATCACTGAAAATCATGAGTGAAACCCTCGATCATGAAGCTTTGCAACGTGAACAATTATTGGAAGACATTAATCTCGATACCCAAAATGAACTGTACCTCGCCTTAGTGACTTTTGCCGTCATTCTGTTAGGCGCAATGTTATTTTTAAACTATCGCATTCTGCATCCACTGCATGATTTACGCCGCTTATTAGAGCGTTTAACCGAAGGAAATTTCACCCCGATTACTACTGATCATCTTGATCCATTATTGTTACCTGTGTTTAACAGTTATAACGAAATGGTCACCCATTTAGCTGAACTGGAAGAAGCCAAACGTTTATATGCCCAATCCTTGCAACGGGAAGTTAGAATCGCCACGCAAGCGTTATTAGAACAACAAACCAGTTTAGCCAGAGCCGAACGCTTAGCAGCAGTCGGTGAAGTGGCAGCCGAATTAGCACATGAAATTCGTAATCCTTTAGCGGGGATTCAAATGGCATTTAATAATTTACGCCGTGAAATTGACGACCAATTTCAATGTGAGCGCATGGAGTTGATTAGTTCCGAACTTAAACGGCTGGCGTTATTGCTCAACGATATGCTCAACCAAAGCAAACACACGCCCGAAGACGCAATGGATTTTGATATAAGTATTTTGATTCAAGACTTGGTTAAATTAACCCGCTATCAAGCACCTGAAGCCATTCAATTAGAAACCGATACACCCGCTTCATTACCCGTCCATTTACCTGAAAGCGGACTGCGTCAGGCATTATTGAATTTAATTTTAAATGCAGTGGACGCGTTAGAAGGTGAAGCGGGACATATTGTCATTAAAGCCCACGCTGATAAAAAGGGCTTATTCATTGATGTACTAGACAATGGTCGCGGTTTTTCGCAAGACATGCTCGATTATGGCATTCGCCCATTTCGTACCAGTCGTACACGCGGCACAGGTTTAGGCTTAGCCATGGTGCAACGTTTTGTGAAAAATATGGGCGGTACGATTAAACTATCTAATCAACAACCGCATGGCGCGGGTGTGACAATATCGCTACCACCTGACTGTTTACTGGGAGAACGCTTATGATAGAAACCTTGCTCATTATCGAAGATGAAAAACTATTAGGGTCTGAATTATCGCGCCATTACCGAACACACGGCTGGGAAGTGGTCTTGGCAAGCACCTTAGCAGAAGCAAAAAACTTATTATTTAAAAAGCGCATCGAACCGCTATTAATTTTATCCGACATGAATTTACCCGATGGCAATGCCTTGGATTTTATGGAAGCGGTTAAAAAAGAGGTCAATTATGCCGAATGGTTATTTTTAACAGGTTACGGTAGCGTACCCGATTCGGTCAGAGCCTTACGATTAGGGGCTTATGATTTTTTAGAAAAACCCTGTGATTTAGATAGGCTGGATTTAGTGGTGGCAAGTGCTGCACGCAGTGCCGTGATACAACGCCGCGTTATCGACCAAACCAAACAAGGGCATAGGCGTTATTCGCCCGATGCGTACCTCGGACATAGTTCACAAGCACAAAATGTTCGACAATTATTAACTAAATTAACCGAAGTACCGTTCAGTGCTTTAATTATTGGCGGTGAAAGTGGCACGGGTAAAGGCTTAGTAGCACGCATACTGCATTATGGTGGCTTCCGCGCACTGCAACCGATGATTGAAGTCAATTGTGCCGCGCTACCGCGTGAATTATTAGAATCAGAATTGTTCGGGCATGAACCGGGCGCGTTTACCGGTGCATCGAGTCGGCATCGCGGCTTATTGGAACAAGCGGATGGCGGCACATTATTCATGGATGAAATCGGCGAAATGCCACTGGATTTGCAAGCTAAATTATTAAAAGTTATTGAAGATCACAAAGTACGCCGCTTAGGCGGTGAAAAAGAAATCAGCGTAGATGTGCAGATTGTCGCCGCAAGCAATTGTGATTTAGAAAAAATGGCGCAAGATGGACGTTTTCGTGCCGATTTGTATCATCGCTTAAGCGTATTTCGAGTGATTTTGCCGCCCTTGCGTGAGGCAGTAGAAGACTTGGATGAGTTAGTGCCGTTATTTGTTGCCGAATACAATGCCAAAGCAGGTCGGCAAGTGAAACATATTCCCGATGAAGTCTGGCATAAACTCAAAGCACATGACTGGTCGGGGAATGTTAGGGAATTGCGCAATGTCATTGAACGCTGCGTATTATTTTCCGATGGCAATATTTTTCCTCTACAGTGGTTACAACTGCCTAGTCAGTCTACGCCCGAAAAAACCGACAGTACCGATACTAAGCCATGTATTTATTTACCCTTAGATGGCAGTATGGCACTGGATGATATGGATAAATTCATTATCAAAACAGCGTTAGACCGCGCTGATAATAATCTAACTGCCGCTGCTAGAGCGTTGGGCACGACCCGCGAAACTTTGCGTTATCGAGTGCGAAAATATAATTTGAATAACGTGGAATAAGGGCAATCACAAGAGATTACCCTTACCAATCGGTTACTTAACGTATTTTCCGTAAACCATTTGTAGCATTTTTAATTCACCTGCTTCTGGTTTTTGCCAACCTTGGATTTGAATATCTTTTAAAATTTCTTTGCCTTGCTCATCATTTGCCATCGCCATTAACACATCAACCAGTGCCTGACTTTCGGCTTTTATATGTGGAGCAACACAAAAAAGATGGCAGGCAAAATCGGTCACGCTTTCATCTAATTTGCGGACATTACTGCGACTGAATGACGATAAACCTTCGTAGGTTTTCTTTAGCATGAACAATAAATCACACTTTTTGCGAATCAGCGATTGCAATGCCTTGATTTCATTGCCAGAAAAGTCATAAGTAAATTTTGACGAGTCTATACCACTTTCATCACATAAAAAACGCCCTAACAAATAGACAAAACTGCCTTCGGTTGCTGTACCAACAGTCGAGCCTTCGTAGTCACTTAAATTACGCTCATCATCAGACCGCGTGAGAATCACTACCTCATCCACTTCAGCGATAGGGCGCATCACGGGAACAAAACCGTGGTGCTTAATCATCAAACAGGCTTCAAACGGTTTGGCAAATAACAAATCAGTGGTGCTGGGATCAGGGGTATCGACCGATTGTTCAAAATGAATGGCTCTGGTTAAACGACGCTGTAAATAAGTATTCAGTAAATACCAGCCAGTGAGTTGCTGTCCTGATTGTAAACTAGCCACAAAATGCAGTTTGTCACTGACCGTGGCTTTAGTCTGTACGGTTGAGGCATCGTGTTCGCTATGGCGTGGTGGTTCAGGATCAACTCCCGTTGTCCCCACAACTGATTCCGTGGTTTGTCCTTCTGTTAGCACAAAACGCCCTAAGCCAGTAATTTTAAACAGCATATTAATCATACGATTTAGATGCTGTACTTCTACATGGATTCTGTTGCGTTCCCAGTCCTCAAACAATTTTAACAATAATGACAAGCCCATCGAATTGACTCGTTCAACTTTAGTAAAGTCGAGTAATACATGAGACTCAGCGGGTATGTTAGATAAGGTATCCAATACAGCGGCGGAACTTGCATCAATTGAACCGATAAAGTCGTAGTGGTAATCTTTTCCAGTGATAGCTTGAATAGTGAAAGTAGTTGTCATAGTCATTGGTTATACTCTGCTTTGATAAGCGGCTTCATATTCGCTGTGATAAAGAAATTGAATACCTGAATCTACGTTCATATCAATGACACCGTTGATATTCCATAGCGTAGTGACTTGCGTGCGTTGTTGTGGGTGGACGCGAATTTGTAAATAGTCAGATAAACGCCACATCATGTATAAACCTGCTCCGCCCACACCGGCTTCAACGCCTTCTTCCATTGCGTGGGAAATATTTTTCAAAAATACGCTAGGCATTAATGTTCCCCAGTTATCCGTAATCATCAAGCCTAACATATCAGGCGTTACGGCAATGTCGATACGCACTTCTTCATGTTCGGATAGTTCTCGAGATTCCCCTTTAACGTAATAAGCCACCCCTTTACCATCTCGCGGTGCGGCATATAAGCTATTTTCGGTCATTTCATCAAGAATAATCATCAAGGCTTCAACATGATCGCTCGGTAAGTGAGGATGATCGCTTAACCATGATTGAATTTCTGCCATAATGAACGCTTTATCTTCAGTATGCGTCAACTGGAATTGGCGATACTCTGGCATCTCTGGAATGAGTGCATATAAGTCGTCATTGGGTGTTTGATGATGCTGATTAAGCAAATGTTCCCAGCCTAATTTTTTACAAAAATCATTGTATCTAGGTAAAATTCGGCAAATACCGTCTTGACTAAAACGCGTCAACAAATCGGCATAGCTATGTTCGGCTAAGAAGACCACATATTCTTTGGAAATGCGTGGAATAGGATGCTCACCTTGACGATAAAAGTTTTCTGAGATACGAATAATATCACTGACTTCGTTAGTGGCAGCGGCTTGTATCACGCGGTCACTGTGGGTAACGACAACGATAGTTACGTCATCGGTGTAAGCTGTGCCGCGACAATGAATGCGCAGTGCGTCCATCATGATGTCATGCAATGCGTCAGGATCAGCATCAACGTTGGCATTAAGCAATGCTTCCAAACGGTCATAGCCAAACGCTTCACCTGAAGGTGATTCTTCCTCTGCCAGACCATCGGTATATAAAAATAAGCGGTCGCCGACTTCAAGGATTAATTCGATAGCGGTGGCTGAATAATCCGAATCACTGCTTTTACCTAACGGCAAACCAGAGGCTTCTAGCATTTCCCACTGTTGAGCTTTGTGGCGTAATAAATACGGTAATACATGACCCGCATTGGCAAACACTAATTTACCCGTGCGGGCATCTAAACTTAAACACGCCATCGTCATTAACAACGATTGCTGGGCGGTCGCCAGCATGGTGTCATTAAGCGAGTTCAAAATTTCGATAGGTGAAGTGATGCCTTCATGAATCAGCGGATAAACCCCCGCTTTTGCCGCACTCACCATCGTACCAGCTGCCACACCATGACCACTGACATCACCAATCAACAGAACACTGTGATGCCCTGCGACTTTGTAATAGTCATAATAATCACCACCCACCTCACTGGAGGTTAGCAGTGCCGCTTTACCTTGAACACCTGGTAAATCAATGCGTGGTGGCGGCAAAATAGAGCGTTGTAAAGTGGCGGCTAAGTTAACCTCGCCTTGTAAACGACTGGTTAATTGCGCTAATTCGACATTGGCTTTTTTAACTTTCTGCTCGGCTTCTTTACGTTCGGTAATATCCAACCCTGTGGCTAAAAACATAATCGGTTTTGCCGATTTTGACCCTTTAATAACCGTAGGACTCCAAACGATATTGAGTAAATCGTTGGTGCTAACCATCATTTGCGTTTCAACATCATCGGCATATTCAACTGCCCCCGACATCATATCGACAAACAAATTATGTAATTCTTCCCGATTATCAGCAGGAATAAACTGTTCAAAAAAATCTTTACCTTTGACGTCTTCTTCCGACCAGCCACTATTTTCTTCGGCATAATGGTTAAAAAGTACCACTTCACCGCGCTGATCTACACCAATAATGAGAGCCTGTGTGGTGTTAATAACGTTATCAGCAAAGGCTTTTTCTTGCTTCATTTTCAAAGCACTGTCTTTTAATCGTGCCACCATCGGTTGCAATAATATTGCACCCACTAAGAATAAGGTGAATATCGAAATAGCAAATATTAAGTTTTGCTTGTTAGCGGTGCTACCTAGCATATATTCACTTTGCCGTTGCTGTAATAAACTGGCTCTGTCTAGTGTGTCTAATAACAGCGGCGAAATATTAAACAGCAATTTTTTTAGCTCAGGGTTATCCAGCTTAAGCTCATCAGAAGAGAGGTGCTGAATGTCTCGAACGAGAGCGAGATAGGTGTGCATTAATACATCAAGTGGCTGTGAACCGTTAAAATACACAGCTTTTAATTCTGGAGATAACTCTCCGCGTGTTTGAACTAAGCGTTCTTTTTCTTTAACGAATCGATAACCTGATTTTAAAGCATCATGGTCTTGCGTTAATTGCAGTACCGTTGACAGAAGTTGTGCATTAATTTTGTGTAATTCAGCTTTGTCAGTTATGTATGCTTTTCGAGTAAGAGCATTGTTTATACTCGAAACCATAAGACCCTGCTCAGTACTCATTTTAACGAGTCGGGCATTACCTTCCTGATTTTTAATATCGGTAATAAGAATTAGGTAAGTTACTGTGCTAACAGCACCTAAAACTAACAGTACTGTTACATACTGCCCTAGCATGTTATTAACAATTCTCTGAAAAATATCTCTCATCGATTTACTCCTTAGTTATTATAGTTATTATTTTGTCGCATTATAGCGCGTTAAAAACATTAACAACACGCTGAAATTAAGTAGGTTGACCTTTAAAAAAACTAGAGAAATCAATAAGAAAACTTTTAATAATTTTTTACGGATATGGAAACTAAATATATTAATTTTTTGTTTTCATCGTCCAATTATTAATTCGTTAGTATTTTTTCATA
Source organism: Methylococcaceae bacterium NSP1-2 (assembly GCA_002256685.1). GTDB lineage: Bacteria > Pseudomonadota > Gammaproteobacteria > Methylococcales > Methylomonadaceae > UBA4132. The sequence continues at coordinate 20,565 of NQJH01000005.1, forward strand.
TTGTTGCCATTCATCATTCTCGAATGAGCACGTCATTATCTGCCTAGTAAGCTACTATTTTGAACGGCTCAGTATAACGCTGCTCATTAAATTTTCCAGATTTTTCGGCGTGCTTTAGTGATGCAGGGGTATGAGGATAAATAATACGTCATCACCCAACAATTCTTTAGCTTTAAAAATTCTTCTACGCTCGCTACTCTCTCATAATTAAGCGGGCCGATTGTAACCGTTTATTTGATAACAGGTAGTCCTTAAAAATAGCATAAACAATGAATTTGTCATTTTTTTCAGGGCAAATTACCATTAACAACCAAACTTCAAGTGTTAGCTGTTTGTTCACTGCAAGTGGAGGATGGTAGCGTTAAGAAAAAATATCCAGAGATAAAACCGTGGCCGCGATTTATTTTTTGAAAATAGTATTTTTATAACTTCACTAATGTTACGCACCCATAAAGAAAAATCAATGAGTTACGACTATTGATTGCTCTGAAAGTCTGCGTAACATCAGTTACTTAAGTTTTACACCACTGTGTATATTTGCAGTAGCCTTGAAATATCTACATTTGATAATAGCGGGAAATAGGTTGCAAAGCACTTATTCCACTATTCCCGCTAAGTTAGCTATCAAATACTTTCTTCTTTTTCAAACCAACGATAAACAATGCCAGCCAGAAACGCGCCTACAATAGGCGCAACCCAAAAAAGCCACAATTGCGATATTGCCCAATCGCCTGCAAATAAAGCAACCGCTGTGCTGCGTGCTGGATTAACAGAGGTATTGGTCACAGGAATACTAATTAAGTGAATGAGAGTCAGTCCAAGCCCAATGGCAATCGGCGCAAAGCCTTGAGGTGCTCGTTTATCTGTCGCACCCAGAATAATGATTAAGAACATAAACGTCATCACAATTTCTGTTGTGAGTGCGGAGACTAAATTATAGCCGCCGGGAGAATGTTCACCATAACCATTTGACGCGAAACCACCGATTTCAAAACCTGGTTTGCCAGTGGCAATCAGATATAAAACGGCTGCCCCCGCCAGACCACCTGCTACTTGTGCAAGAATGTAAAATCCAAGTTCAGAGACAGGAAATCGCCCACCCGACCAAAGACCGATAGAAACGGCAGGATTCAAATGACAACCCGATATATGCCCAATAGCAAATGCCATTGTTAATACGGTCAGTCCAAAAGCCAACGCAACTCCTACAAACCCAATGCCAAGACTTGGAAATGCTGCAGCAAGCACCGCGCTACCGCACCCACCTAGTACTAACCAAAATGTACCAATAAATTCAGCTGCTAATTTTTTTGATAATGTCATCACAAACCTCTTTTTTGATGGTTAAAATTCATTACTCGTTAATCTAACAGTGAAGTTAAGCAGGTAGGCATGAGCGATGGAACTTCAAAATACTCTTCTTATCCTGCCCGCGCTACTTCAATGATATGTTAGACATTTTTCACTGAGATTGACAGTTTTGCATCATCAAATGCGTAAATGAATAGCGAAATATTTTATTACAAATAACATTCAAACTTACAAAACACCAATAGCCTATTTTTAAATCATCTTCGGTGTCATAAATTTTTGAGTAATTTACTGAGCAAATGCCAAGCTCCATAGAAATTGGTTTAAAACAACCATCTATTGGTTTTAAAAACCACTAATTGGTTTTTTTAAACCAATAGATGGTTGTTTTAAACCAAAAATACCCTTAATTACTGGACATCTCGGCAATGAATAGATACATTAAACCATTGATTACTTAATTTCGATTCGCTATTAAATAACTATTCATCCTAACTTTTTGGAGTAACACGAGATGATTCATAAGCACGTTCACTATTATTTACAGCATGTTAAACATGATTTACCGGCTGGCTTGGTCGTTTTTTTAGTCGCGTTACCTTTATGTTTAGGCGTTGCCTTGGCTTCGGGTGCACCGCTATTTGCTGGACTCATCGCCGGAATGGTAGGCGGTTTAGTGGTGTCTTGGCTCAGCGGTTCACAACTGAGTGTTTCAGGACCTGCCGCTGGTTTGACAGTGATTGTCTTTAACGCGATTGAAACACTGGGTAGTTTTCAGGGCTTATTAGCCGCGTGTATGTTAGCGGGGGTATTGCAATTGATCTTTGGGTTTTTAAGGGCAGGCATTATCGGGGCATTTTTTCCTGCGTCAGTCATTAAAGGCATGTTAGCGGCAATTGGTTTAATTTTAATTATTAAACAAGTACCTCATGCGACCGGCTACGACACCAGCTATGAGGGCGATGAAAGTTATATGATGGAAACTGCACAATCGAGTTTTAATGAGTTATTTACTGCTTTGGGTGCTTTTTCATTAGGGGCGACGATTATCAGCGTGGTGGCTTTGTTGATTTTATTTGCTTGGGATTCGGAATGGGTTAAGCGCAAAAGCTATTTGAAAATGATTCCTGCACCGTTGATT
>NQJH01000331.1 GCA_002256685.1 Methylococcaceae bacterium NSP1-2
ACGACATTAACATCTTTTTCAGCCCATTCTTTCGGCAATTTAATCGACAAAATGCTGTTTTCGTTAATGCGGGAATTTACTTGAAAAGTGTGCATTGGTTATTTTTCCCCGATAATCTTATAAGCCCAACTGAAAACTCAAATACCCTGTTTAAAAGAGGTAATCGGCAAAATATTTATAACAGGCAAAATCGCGTTGATGTCATCGTCACTTATGACCAAAACAGGGCGCGTTTTACCTTGTTCAGAACCAATAACCGGATCAAGATTGACCAGGTAGATATTCCATCGATAGTCCATTTACCAAGCCTCGTTATCCACGCTAATAAAATCATCGCTAATTGCTTGCATATCACTCATAAAGAGCGGGTCATGTTGGCTGTCCTTTAGCTGTGCGATTTTGTCAGCTTTATCATTTTTAGGTAACTCCTTACACAATAAAATCACTTCCATAATTTGATTTTCCTGAATAGTATCGGGTACTTCAATCACTATTTTGTGATTCTTTGGCACTCGTTTTATTTGTCTTAACGCTATCATTTTATTTTCCCCCCACAATTCTAATTTCTTCTTCATTCAACCCATAAACCAGTCTTCAACTTTTAGTAATTTCAGGAATATGAGCATCCTCGTATTGTTCAATTAAAACACCCACTAATTCCATTAATGAGGCTAAAGGATGATTTTCGTTCTCACCGACTACATCAATTAAGCTATCCAGTAATTCAACGGCTTGTTCATAATCTTGTTCGTTATGTAAAACATGAACGAATTTTGAAAAGTTATTCCAAACCGGGGTTATTTGGTCAAGATAAACTGCTGACATGATTATTTACTCCTTCCATTTGTTCTTGTCGTACTCATTGTGAGTGAGTATGTTGCGAATATAAACTTTATGACTGTTATAGTGAATTGCGAGGGGGGGGGCATTAATGATTACAACTTTCCCCAGCGAGTTCTAAAACAGTGGCAATCAAATCAGGACTTAGATAAATATCCGATTGCTCGATTTGCTGAAGCAATGGAGCAACTTCCACAATCAAGCCTTTTTCTTTGGCGACAAGCAATACACCCAGCGAGCCAATGGTGCTGATTTGATTGATTTTCGCCACTTTGCGCCCACGTTTATCATCAATCAGTAACTTGTCGGCAGCCAATTGTTTATAAAGCAGCATCGCTTCAGTTTCGCCGGCATCGGCATACGCATCCAGAAACACGTAGGCTTCCAGATTCACTTGCCGCACCTTGCCTTGCAGAAAAGTTTTAAGTGCTTGCGCTTGTTTTTTGTCCGGCTGGGTGGCTTCTAAATAAACCGTTTCCGGCACCACAACGCTGGCAAACAATTGTTCCAGCAGATTTAAACTGCCGCAAACCGATAACGCAACCAGCGCGGAACAATCCGCCACCAGAATCATACCGGCCTCATACCCGCCAATTCATCCAGCAATTCTTCCTTACTGATGTCAATGACCGCCACCTCGTTCTGTTTGCAAGCGGACATAAAATCATAAATATCCAATCCCGCCAACTCAGCCGCTTTCGCCAGCGTCACCCTTGCGTTTTTGAACAGCCACAGGGAATAACTTAGGCGCATGTCTTTCTCGATGTCGGCGGCAGATTGGAAACTGACAAAATCATTGGGCAGATTAATGGCGATTTGCATGGGTTTTCCTTGGGTTATAGTTGTCAGAAAATTAAATTATCAAACGAAATCGGTAAAGTTAAACTCACACTTATTCTGCCGCGGCCAATGATCGGGTATTTTGACCTTGTTGCTGGTGCGATTCGATCAAATAAATAATGCTGCAAGGATCCAGGAATAATTTCATGTGTTATCCCATTCATCCCTTAATGCCTGAAAATCGGTGTTGATTTCAGCATCTGTCCGTTTACCTACCGGCAAATTTTTTATAAACTCAAGCAGGTTGTTTTCAGCGGCGTTGCCGGCAATAACATCCGGTTTTGTTTCCAGAAACTCGACAAAATGTAATACTTCAATGGCTTTAGCCATCGGCATCGATTTAACGTGTTGATAAATAGTTTCTGCAATATTCATTCTATTTCCCCTTAAATTTTTATTTCTCACTTAATATTTATGGGTAATGCATACGTGTTTTGGACGTGGTGGCTATGCGTAGGATAGTAGAAACGTTGCGGACGGGTTTGTAAAACCCGTCCGGCTTTGGGGGCGAGCGTTAAATCATATGAAACTCGGTGTTAATCTAAGGTTCCATCCATAGTAAATTCAGCAGGAATATAATTGAAATTATCGATAACCTAATCTTGTGCGTAAATTCCGCGCGGTTATTCATTTGGTTTTTCTGAATCTTTATATTAAACTAACTCAAAGCTGTGAACAAAATTCGGCCCCGCGCCGTGAGAGTCT
>NQJH01000102.1 GCA_002256685.1 Methylococcaceae bacterium NSP1-2
GGTAAACAAGCCACCCGTCCCCGCCCGATTGCCTGTAAAGGCTTCTATAAACTGAAAGAAAGCAGGATCATTTAAAGTCACGGTGAACGATTGCCACTTAGTCTGTTCAATATGATTAGCAAAGACAGCAGGGTGTCCAAATTCAGGGCGACCTTTAGCAATGTTTTCCCATAAGCTCCACGCACCACCTGATTTTTCTTTTGAGTTCAAAATGGCAGGTGTTGTCATAGAGCCAAGACTAGAGCCTTCGGTCATACAGCCCAGTGTTACGAAGACTAAATCATTTGGTGCAACGGTAATGGTATTGTGTTCGGCATCGCAAGCATAACGAATAACCTGCACTGATTGTCCGCCCTCTAAGTCAAAATCAAGTCCAGTCACCTCGGCGTTCAGTAAGAAATTAACCCCTTGTTTCTGTAGCCAAGTAATCAGCGGCAGTATCATTGAATCATACTGGTTATAAGGCGTGCGCCAGACACCGCTCATCTTGTTAAAATCGGGAAATAATTGAATGAAGCGCAACAAATAGCGTTTAAGTTCGACCACACTATGCCACGGCTGAAACGCGAACATAGTTGCCCACATTAGCCAAAAATTATGCTTAAAAAATTCGGGTGAGAACCAGTCGTCAATATGCTTTGCACCCAGTGAGTCCTCAGAATGAACAAGCAGGGCGAGTAAATCTAAGCGATCTTTTTCACTCAATTCAAATGAGGAAACATCAACTTTTTTGCCGTCTCTCACTAAACGACAGCGGGATTCACTGACGTATTTTTGGCTAAACTCAAAGATTTCATCTTTGACGCTCTTGGTCTGGTCAGTCAAGGCGGGAATGCTAGCAAACAGGTCATAAGTGCAAACATAGTGTTCTTCAATCATACGACCACCGCGAATCACATAACTTGAATTTGCCGAACCTGCCCCATCCAGACTGCCACCTGTCACTTTAAGCTCTTCAAAAATGTGAATATTTTCGCCAGAGAAAAGCCCATCGCGTATTAAAAAAGCAGCACCCGCAAGAGACGCTATTCCACCACCAACAAAATAAGCCTTTCGGTTACTATTCTGAGAGCGAGTCTGTTCAAAACCGTCTGGTTTATTAGTTTGGTGGTTATACGACATGGAAGAAAGTCCTTTTGTTTATCTATTTGAGTGAGCAAAGGTGAGGCGGATGGTGGTTTTTTCACCCATTTAGTTACTCGCTTTTTTTGTTCGCAAAAAGTAGGAGTCCGCTACCAGCGACTATTGCCCCGATACTCGCCCAAACTGGAATATGAACAGTTTCTGACTCTTTGACCGACAACTCCAACGGTCCTATCTTGGCTTCCTGAGTTTCGCGGGTATAGATAAAACTTCCATACACCAGCCCCAGAATACCGCCTATGATTAATACGATGGCTATCATATTGACTGCGTTCATTTTGTCTCTCCTAATAAATGTTTCAAGGGTGCTGGTTATTGCATAACCACTATTTACAGGACTCGTCGTCCTTGGATAATACGCAACACAACAATGACGACTGCGATAACTAATAGAATGTGAATAAATCCGCCCATTGTGTAGGCAGAAACTAAGCCGAATATCCAGAGGATAATCAGAATGAGCGCGATACTTTCAAGCATGACTGCTTCTCCGTTAGAGACCGTCAATTGACGGTGATATGAACTGTGATAAAGAAATGAAGCGTTTGAACTTCCTATTTATCGTCTGTAAAAAGTATTCGAGAATTTTGTTGAACCGCGTAATGAACTTCATTACGCGGTTCAGAATTACTGGTGTTATTTGCTGTTCTTAAGGTCTTCTTTTAAATCACCGAAGCCTGAACGAACCTTGCCAATGTTCTTTTCGATATTGCCTTCTGTTTCCAACTCCTTGTCATCCAATATAACGCCAGTCGCTTCCTTAACTTTACCTTTGGCTTCTTCAATTTTGCCTTTTACTTGATCTTTGTTCATGAGTGTCTCCTGATAAGTTAGTCATGACCCGATGGTCATAACCGAAGCGTGGAATGTTGATTTCCAGTGCTTACCTTAAATAGTACGCGCAAAATTTAAGGTAGTCGGTACGACAACGCACATAGATTGGATAAGCATGTTTTTTAAAAGTTCCAATCTTTTATTTACTTAAATGGTGAATAAAAACCGTTCTACAATATTGTGATTTTGATGGTTGAGATTAAAAAATCTGGTGGTGGGTTAAATCTGTTATTTAACAGATTATTAAAAGATAGTGTGGAGTCCAATAGCTTTAGCTATTGGCGAATCACAAAAAGCTAAAGCTTTTTGACTCCAGATTTAACCCACTTCCAAAAATCTTAGGTGAGCGTGACGTGGTGCATGAGCCCCAGAATACCCATGACAATCAAATACACAGCCACAAAATAATTTAAAAACCGTGGCACTATTAAAATTAATATGCCGATTATAAGAGCCAGTAAAGGTTCAATTGCAAGATTCATGATAAATTCTCCTTAAATGAAAAAACCGTTCATACTTAGCGTAGCGGCAAGAGTAAATACCGTCTGTACGTTATCGTACATAAACCGCTGACACTTACACAGCGCGAATTCAAAGGCATTTTTGACTGTTCAGCCATTTAATAGGCTGTTATGTTCGGTATAAAAAAGTAAAGGCAATGAACTCATAGACTTATAGAACTGTCTCTTTTTTCGCATCAGATTTTATTGACGTAGAAGTTTGCTCTTAAACCATCAAACAGAAGAGATTGCACGATGAATACTCTACTCATAACTACAGCACCACTCACTACACCACATACTCCTGCGCAAAATCATCTTCTTGCCGCATTGCCCAAAGAAGAATACGAGTTTCTTCTTCCCTATTTGGAAGAAGTTGAGATGCCGCTCGGCAAAGTGCTTTATGAATCAGGCGGCAAATTGCACTATGTGTATTTCCCTACGACCTGCATTACATCGCTGCTGTATGTAATAGAAAATGGCGCGTCGGCTGAAGTCGCTATGGTTGGTAACGATGGCATTATTGGTATCAATTTATTTATGAGTGGGGGAACCATGCCAAATCGGGCAGTAGTACAAAGTGCGGGTTACGCTTATCGGTTGAGAGGGACATTGATAAAAAAGGAATTTCTTAACAACAAACCCATGATGCGTTTGTTGTTACGCTATACGCAAGCACTGATTACCCAGATGGCACAAACTGCGGTTTGCAATCGACATCACTCCATAGATCAGCAACTTTGTCGCAAATTGCTATTAAGCCTTGATAGGTTGCCATCAAATAAATTAACCCTGACTCAAGAATTGATTGCCAATATGCTGGGGGTACGGCGTGAAGGCATCACCGAAGCAGCAGGAAAATTACAGCAAGCAGGTTTGATTCATTACAGTCGGGGGCAGATTACAATAGTGGATCGTGCTGGACTGGAAGCACGCGTTTGTGAGTGTTACCAAGTGGTTAAAACCGAAACTGACCGACTGCTCCCCGCGCTTCCTTTCGTCGCTAGGCTTTAAAATTTGGCATTGCGGGGGTTAGTTAGACATTAACGTGCGCTAACAGACAGATAGCGATACGTTCGTATGCTAGCGTAATGCTCTGGTTGATGGAACTATGCGCCAGACAATGACCGACATCAGGATTTCTTCCGCTTGAGATTCTTGTATGCCTCTTGTCGCGTTCTTATAAATATCACAGGAGAATATCCATGTCATCCACACTACAAATCCCTGTAACCAATTTGCTGTTAGCTGCTTTACCTCAAAAAGATCGTAACGCGTTATTGAACGATTGCGAAAAAGTTGAACTGGTTTTTGCCGAAGAACTGTATCACGCGGGTGAAATTATGCCGTATGTTTACTTTCCCCTTGAAGGCTTTATTTCCTTGATAACGCCTGTTGATAACAGCGCAAATTTGGAAGTCGGGCTAAGTGGTAATGAAGGAATGCTCGGCATTACCTTAATACTGAACATTGATGCTGCCCCGTTTCGCGCTCTGGTGCAGGGTGCAGGTTCTGCATTTCGCATAAGCACCGCCTTATTTCGTCAACAATTGGCAAACAGTCCAGCACTGCAACAGCTGTTAACGCGTTACCTGTATGTGACGATAATGCAACTTGCCTTAACGGGAGCTTGTACTCGCTTTCATCTGGTGGAGGCACGCCTCGCTCGTTGGCTATTAATGACACAAGACCGAGCGCACTCCAATTACTTTCATATCACCCACGTCTTTTTGGCTTATATGCTGGGCGTACGGCGTGTTGGCATCACCAAAGCCGCAAGTTCGCTACAAAAGCAAAAGTTCATCAGCTATCAACGTGGCGATATTACGATTCTGGATCGTGCCGGTTTAGAAGCCGTTTCTTGCACCTGTTATCAAGCAGATAAAGAAACCTATCAAAAAATTTTAGGTTGAGGGTGACAGTATTTTCACGGTTACACATAACATCGAAACAACCAGTGTACAGACGTTGCAATGTAACCTTTGTACACGGTTACATTAATAAAAAAGCTCACCCAGAAAATCTATAATCACGTCAACTTATCCAGAAATAAAATGAAAAATCCTAATGATGTTGCAAAAAAATTCTTTGATATGTCTTATGAATCATTGGATGAAGTTCGCAAGCGAGTTGCAGATCATATTATTGGACGAAAACACATCACAAGAAATACGGCAACGGAATTTGATAAAAACACCACGTTTGGTCAGCGAGCCGCAGATGCGGTTGCCGCTTTTGGAGGCTCGTGGACATTCATTATTCTGTTTGCGGTAATCCTGATTGTCTGGATTAGTCTGAATTCCTTCATTCTAGTCAAATACAGTAAGACTTTTGACCCTTACCCTTATATTTTACTCAACCTGTTTCTCTCTATGCTCGCCGCTATTCAAGCTCCCATCATTTTGATGTCTCAGAACAGGCAGGCGGAAAAAGACCGGCTGAATGCCGAACACGATTATGAAGTTAATCTAAAAGCCGAACTCGAAATCATGATGCTGCACGAGAAAATGGATTTATTGCGAGAAAAACAGTGGCTTGAACTGATGGCAGTTCAGACGGAACAAATCAAGTTGCTGAGCGGGTTGATAGAGCAGAAAAAAGCAGCTGATTGAAATTTAGCGCGGAGATTCAAGCACTTTACCGCACCTAATCTTTAGAGGATGGAGTTATCGTTCCCACGCCGTAATGTAACAGCGCACAATGATGCTTAGGGCATGGGAACGATATAAACTTTATTGCTATTTGGCTAACAGTAACTTTATTATTTAGGTGCATCGGGTGTAGCAGGTGGAGTGACAATAACAGTTGTGTCACCAGACGTGCCAGTATCACCTTTATTGCCTTCGGCACCTTGAGTTCCCGTTTTACCTTGATTGCCTTGATTGCCTTGGTTACCCTGATTACCTTGGGCTCCAGTATCGCCAGTTTTACCCGCAGGACCTGGAACAGGAACATTAACTACATTGGTTTTTTCTTCACAGGCAGTAAGGGCTAATACGGAAAATAGTGCGGCTGTTATTATTAAACGGTTCATGAGAAATCCTTTGAAAATAGAAAAATTAGAGCGCGGATGTTTTCGAGATGTTCTCAAAAAAATCGCAGTGACTTGTAATGTCCTAAGTACAACAATAGCATAAACGAGTGTGATATATAGTTCAGTACGTTACCGCACACAGAAGAAAAATTATTTTGAGCCAGTGGTAAAAATCAAAATGATAATGAAAGAGAGACATCAAAAAGCCTGTTTCATATCACTACCAAAATTTAAACTTAACAACCTACTAAAATCGCATTAGAATAATTCTGCCTTGATAGACAAGGCTAACATCTTAACGAGGGGATTCCTTGCTATGAATACTTATCATTTTGCGGTCTTTAGTGGTCGCTTTCTTAAACGCGGGCATTTGCACGGTTTCGCTCGCGGTCAAATTATTACTCACGCTTTTTTGATTAAACTACCTGCGTCTAAAATTTTTTCTAACGTCAAAGAGCAGGTATTTAGCCAATATAAAACCTGAAAGCCTATTTGTTTCATTATCATTAAGTGAATAACAATACAACGCTAAGATAGACTTAGATTTTTTCTTATAATTTGAAGGATTTTCAAATGCACAACCCACTATTCGACAATCTCATTTTAAATACCGATTCTTATAAATCGTCGCATTATTTGCAATACCCACAGGGGATGCAGTTTGTGTCGTCTTATATCGAATCACGCGGCGGCGATTATCAGGACATCGTGTTTTTTGGTTTACAAATGTTCATTAAATCCTATTTGCTCACACCGATTACAGCGGCAATGATTGATGAAGCGGAGCAAATTTTAGTCCCACATGGCGTACCGTTTAATCGTGAAGGCTGGGAATATATTTTAAAAACCCACAACGGCTTTTTACCGATTCGCATTGAAGCGATGCCAGAAGGCATGGT
>NQJH01000332.1 GCA_002256685.1 Methylococcaceae bacterium NSP1-2
CAAGCTCCGCGTGTTGATGAAGGGCGTGATGAAAAATTGTATGAGTTGGAAATCGCTTTTCAACAAATACCCGAAGGTGAAGTGCCTGATCCGTGGCTGGTGGATAGGCTACTGCGTCATTTATTGACTGACATCACAGGCAACACCCATCGGTCTGAATTCTGTATTGATAAACTCTATTCGCCTGATAGTTCGACAGGACGGCTGGGTATTTTGGAATTGCGTTCGTTTGAAATGCCGCCCCATGCGCGTATGTCGTTAGTACAAACGGTGTTATTGCGGTCATTGATTGCGTGGTTCTGGCGCGAACCTTATAAACACGATTTAGTGCGCTGGGGAACGGAACTGCATGACCGTTTTATGTTGCCGCATTATGTCCGCGAAGATTTGAAGCAAGTCACTAAAGACTTACAACGTGCGGGTTTTGGTTTTGATTTAGAATGGTTAGACCCGTTTTTTGAATTCCGTTTCCCCCGTTATGGCAATACATTGGTGGATGGCATTGATTTAGAATTACGTTTTGCGATTGAGCCGTGGCACGTTCTCGGTGAAGAAATGAGCAGTACTGGCACGGCGCGATATGTCGATTCATCGGTGGAGCGCGTCCAAGTATTGGTGACTGGCTTTACTGAAGAACGTTATGTTATTACCTGTAATAGCAGACGGTTACCGATGCGTAATACAGGGCGTAAAGGTGAATTTGTGGCAGGAGTACGTTACCGTGCATGGCAACCACCTTCCGCATTACACCCAACCATTGCACCGCATACGCCGCTGGTTTTTGATGTGATTGATACTTGGAATGGGCATTCGGTGGGTGGTTGTACTTATTATGTCGCGCACCCCGGTGGACGTAGTTATGATGATTTTCCTGTCAATGATTACGCGGCAGAAACACGGCGCATGACACGATTTTGGGATTATGGTCATACGCCTAGTGTTATCATTCGTCCTGCGCTGGTTAGTTCTCTGGCTACGCCATCCGATAAACCGTTATTTAGTATCACGGATGCCGCACCAAGAGCAATGGCACCGCCAGCGGAAGAATTAAGTACCGAGTACCCTTTTACACTCGATTTACGTCATCGCAATTGGTAGGGAGTCCAAAACATGTTTTGGATTCTAGCAACCAGAATAAGCAGATAATGACACATTAGATTTGGAGATTTACTTACATGAGCGATAAATTAAAATTGCTAAACCCAGCCACCTTAACGTTGGAAGGTAAAAGTTATTCATTACCAACTTACATGGGCGTTGAAGGCGAAAAAGCCATTGATATTACCAAGCTACGCAGTCAAACGGGCTATGTCACCTTGGATGATGGTTATGGCAATACCGGCGCGTGTGAAAGTGCCATCACTTATATTGATGGCGAAAAAGGCATCCTGCGTTATCGTGGCTATCCGATAGAAGAATTGGCGGAGAATTCCCGATTTACTGAAGTCGCTTATTTGTTGCTGTATGGTGAATTGCCCAATAATGAGCAATTACTCACTTTTTCAACCCGTCTTAATGACTCCTCCATTATTCATGAAGACATGCACCATTTTTTTAACGGTTTTCCGCGTGGTTCTCATCCGATGGGCATACTGGCAACGATGGTTGCCTCGCTATCCACGTTTTATCCCGTACCCGATCAGCTAGATGAAGAGACGGAAATTCAAATTGTGGCTAATTTAGTGTCTCAAGTGCGCACCATAGCGGCATTTTCTTATAAAAAATCTATCGGTGAGCCGTTGGTTTATCCGTCTATTAAATATCGTTATACCAATAATTTTATGAACATGATGTTCGCTTCGCCCGTGCGTGATTATCAACTCGATCCTGACATTGTTAATGCTATCGATATGTTACTGATACTCCATGCCGATCATGAACAGAATTGTAGTACCTCATCGGTGCGTACTGCGGGTTCTAGTATGGCGAATGTGTATGCGGTGATTACCGCAGGGATTGCCGCGCTTTGGGGACCGCGTCACGGGGGTGCGAATCAAGAAGTTATCAAAATGCTGGAACAAATCCACGCGGAAGGCGGTGATGGTACGGAATTTATTAATCAGGCAAAAGATAAAAATTCAGGTCGCCGACTCATGGGTTTTGGGCATCGGGTGTATAAGAATTTTGATCCCCGCGCGATGGTATTGAAAAAGCATTGTGACAAGTTGCTTAATAAACCGGGTCTTAATGATCCATTGCTGGATATTGCACGCCGACTGGAAGAAATCGCGCTGAAAGATGATTATTTTATTTCAAGAAAATTGTATCCGAACGTAGATTTTTACTCTGGCTTAATATTACGCGCGGCAGGTATTCCCACCAATATGTTCACCGTGTTATTTGCAATTGGACGGATGCCGGGTTGGTTAGCGCATT
>NQJH01000103.1 GCA_002256685.1 Methylococcaceae bacterium NSP1-2
CAAGGCAAAAGACCATCTAGCCCACGCGCTTACAAAAGAGTATGAACACGAACTTAAACTGCTGTGTCGGAATGTGACAGATATGAGTGAAGTATTGAATGAAGATTTTGAACAACAATGTCAGGACTTATTGCAGCCTGTGTGGGATGCCTTGCACGACTAAACGCTGATTATCGATGCCAGATTGCGACTAATTTTCGACACTTAGTTTTCCATTGGCAGTCTGCTTCGTCACAAGAGGCAGAGTCTTTTGATTGAAAACAACGTCGATGATGGCTGGCATCTTGAATGGCGCGTATGAGTTCAAATTCAGAGCGCATACGTTCTGGATGTAGTATTCCTAGTGATTCGGCAATTTGTCGTAAGCCCATCGTTGAAACCGTACCATCTTCTTCGAGAACATTCAGTTGCAAGTTGATTAGCATGGTTAAGAAATCTCGTTCGGCTTCTAGCCAGTCATCTAATTCCTTGTGAGGTTCAAAGCCTCGCGCCATCGCTTTATAATAGGCGGCTTCACAAATCCATTGCTGGCGATTGATACTTTTTATAACAACACTTAACATGAACCACTCCAGCAACTAAGGTTAATGTGGAATAGTTTATGCTTAACACGATTGTTTAGCAATTGAAGCTTTTAGGCGGGTAACACCTTGATTTTATTTACAAGCTGTGAAGGCGATTTACTGATAGCATTACCTCAGCAAATCGCAGATAACACGCAGACTACGGTTATTTCCGAGGTGTACCAAAGCTAATTTCTAAGGCATGTAACGCGTTTACACATTCGGGTGTGGCTTGTAGAGTTGAATCATCATGACACTGTTTATTTTTAGCTTGTGCTGCTTTTATATTTGCAGAGTACCAAGCGACGCTTTTGCCATCTTCCGCATTGCTGGTTTTAAAAACAGTGACCGTCAGTGCTAAAACGGCTGTGACTAACATGATTAAGCTACCTTTTTTCATTTTTTATCTCCAAGTGTTCAACGAAAGGGAAAACTCATAAAAGGGCGACATTTATGAGTTGCGAATAGTCTAGCCAATAAATTCATCCGTGAAAATGTGGCAAATTACCGCGTGACAACGTGTCACAATGAGGTTTTTGGCGTGTTAATCGACGCAGAAAACCGTAGAGAATGAGATAATGCGAGTTTGCCGATTAAGCAGTAGAATTAACAAATTTTTGACTCATCAACACCGTTGACAGCAAGCCCGCGTTTTAAGACGCTAGTGGCAATAATGAATACAATCATCTTTTAACCTCAACTCACACAAAACTATGACACAAAATAACCTAACCTTAGGCATAGCTAACTTTACTTATGCTGACTTATACGATGCAGCACGTTTAAAAGATTTATCCGCTGTGTTTGATGAATCGGTTCACTATCACGACGCAGATTTATATGAGCGATTTGCTGCTTATCAACAAAATCAAGGCGCGGATTTAACGCCTGAACAACTATCGCAATTATTGGTCGATGTCGCTCCTTACCTTGGAAAATTTGTTGCCAAACTGTTTAATATCACCGATCAACATCAAGCCCAAAGCCGCGCTATTACCAACGAAATCGACACCATTTTTACTTACAAAAATGAAGTAGTAGAAAAGTTAGGCGTGGTATTTAAAGGCGTGGATACTAGCGATTGGAAAATCCCTGATGTGTTAAATCGTTTTGATTTATTAATTGAAGCCGGTTTCCCTGAAGCTAATTTGGATGATGATGCCGAACATCGTGTGGCGCGAGTCGGTGCAGTGATTGGTTTATTATCTAGCCATTACAAACTATTAGCGAAAGGTAAAGCCAGTGCTTATGAAAATGCCGATCAACAAGTTGCTGCGTTACGCGCTAAGTTATCCGTATATGAACTACCCGCCGCAGAAGATGAATCCGAAAAAAGTGCTGAACTACTAAAGGAAATCAAAACAAGTATTGAACTCCCGAATGATGAGTTTGTAGCTTACTTAATGGACATCGTGCAACGCTGGAGCTTAATCGCCCAGCAAGATAACAACATAGTCGCCGATTGGCTGAGTTTTAAATTTCCTGAAAAACGCGATTTTGAAGACTTAGTTGCGCATGACATCGTAGATAAAGGCGAATTCACTGCATGGATGGGCGCGTTAGAACATCGTCGTCGCCGTGATGGCTTCAAACTGACTGATTCACGTTTTAATCAACGCCAAGTGCTGTCCGAAGTCAATCACTGCATTTATTGCCACGAGCGCGATACCGATTCTTGCTCCAAGGGAATGCGCAATAAAAAAACCAACACCTTTAAAGTTGATCCATTAGGCGTTACCACTATCGGCTGCCCATTGGATGAAAAAATTTCCGAAATGCACTTGGTTAAACGTCGTGGCGATAACATTGGCGCGTTAGCTATTATCATCATTGATAATCCGATGTGTCCGGGTACAGGGCATCGTATTTGTAACGAATGTATGAAAGGCTGTATTTATCAAAAAACCGATCCTGTCAATATTCCTGAAATCGAAACCAATGTACTGACCGACGTGCTGTTCATGCCTTACGGTTTTGAAATTTACAGCTTATTGACGCGTTGGAATCCGCTCAATGCTAAACGTCCGTCTATGTTGCCTTATAACGGTAAAAACGCGCTAGTGGTAGGTTTAGGACCAGCGGGTTACACCATGAGTCATTATTTGCTCAACGAAGGCTTTGCAGTCGCTGGTATCGATGGTTTAAAACTTGAACCGCTACCTGTGGAACTGACGGGGGATGTTAATAATCTACCTGAACCCATCATGGACTTTAGCGAACTGTACGAAGAGTTAGATAAACGCATATTGGCAGGTTTTGGCGGTGTGGCAGAATATGGTATTACCGTGCGTTGGGATAAAAACTTTCTCAAAGTCATTTACCTGACTTTGCAAAGACGCGCTGCATTCCGTTCTTATGGCGGTGTGCGTTTTGGTGGCACACTGACCATTGATGATGCGTGGGAAATGGGCTTTGACCATATTTGTATTGCTTCAGGTGCCGGTAAACCGACCGTTATTGATTTAAAAAATAACCTCATGCGCGGCATTCGTAAAGCCTCTGATTTCTTGATGGCATTGCAATTGACGGGGGCGGCAAAAGCGTCATCAATGGCGAATTTACAAGTGCGTCTGCCAGCTGGTGTGATTGGTGGCGGTTTAACGGCGATTGATACTGCCACTGAATTGTTGGCATATTATCCTGTGCAGGTAGAAAAAATTCTGCATCGTTATGAGCTATTAGTCTCTACATACAGTGAAGCGACAGTACGCGCTCGTTACGATCAAGAAGAAATCGGCATACTCGATGAATTTTTAGCCCACGGTAAAGCGATTGCCGCAGAACGCACCCGCGCGAAAGCCGAAGATGAAGCCCCTGATTTTCAACCCTTAATTGAAGCGTGGGGTGGTGTCACTTTGTTTTATCGTAAAGGCATGAGAGACGCGCCCGCTTATCGACAAAATCACGAAGAAATTGTTAAAGCTTTAGAAGAAGGCATTGCCTTAGCCGAAGGCATGAGTCCATTAGGTGCTAATGCCGACGAATACGGACATTTAAACACCGTTGATTTTGAAAGATTAGTATTGGAAGACGGTCGTTGGAAAAATTCAGGGCAAACGGTCAATGTACCGTTACGCAGTTTATATGTTGCTGCTGGGACATCACCCAATACTATTTATCAAAGCGAATATCCCGACACGTTTATTATGGATAAATGGTTCTTCCAACGTCATGAACCTGAGTTCACCAATGGCACGGTAGATTTAGTCCCTATGCACGATGAAGCCTTTCCAAAGTTGGGCAAACCTGCGCCGCTAACTTCTTATTCAAAAGATGGCAAATTTATCAGTTTCTACGGCGATAACCACCCTGTTTATGCAGGTAACGTGGTTAAAGCAATGGCAAGCGCGAAAAATGGTTATCCGTATATCGTAAAATTGTTTGAGCAAGAATTGGCACAATTAAATCCAGCCGAACAAGTAACGCGTGATACGGCAATGCACGCTTTATTTGATAAATTAGACCACGCCTTTAAAGCAACTATCGTCGCCATTAACCGCTTAACACCGACCATTATTGAAGTCATCGTGAAAGCCCCTTATGCGGCGGAAAAATTCCATCCAGGTCAATTTTATCGTGTCCAAAACTACGAAGCTTACGCGCCTACCGTCGAAGGCACGGTATTAGCCGCTGAAGGTTTAGCCTTAACGGGCGCAGAAGTTGATAAAGAAAACGGCACGATTTCGCTGATTGCCTTAGAAATGGGTTCATCCTCACGCTTATGTGCGACGTGGAAAGTTGGCGACCCGTTAGTCATCATGGGTGTAACAGGCACACCGACCGACATCCCAACAGGTCAAACCGTGCTGTTATTAGGCGGTGGTTTAGGCAACGCGGTATTATTTTCTATCGGCAAAGCCCTACGCGCGGCTGGTAATAAAGTGATTTATTTTGCGGGTTACAAATATGCTCAAGACCGATTCAAAGTCGAAGACGTAGAAGCGGCGGCTGATTTAATTATTTGGTCAGTCGATAAAGGCGACGGTGTAACCGCCATAGAACCCACTCGTCCACAAGATAAAACCTTCGTCGGTAATATTTTGGAATGTATGATTGCTTACGGCAGCGGTGAATTGGGCGAGCAACCTATCTCGTTAGCCGATGTCGATCACCTGATTGTTATCGGTTCAGACCGTATGATGGCAGCCGTCAAATCCGCGCGTTTTGATGTGTTAAAACCCTATCTCAACAAAGCCCATCACGCTGTTGGTTCAATCAACTCACCGATGCAGTGCATGATGAAAGGCATCTGTGCCCAATGTATGTGCAAACACGTTGACCCAGAAACAGGCGAAGAAACCTTCGTCTATTCCTGCTACAACCAAGACCAAGACCTCGATAAAGTGGATTTCCCTCACTTAAATGCACGCTTAAGACAAAATACTGTGCAGGAAAAACTATCGAATATGTGGTTGGATTATTTGTTGATGCAGCAAAATATGGCTGAATAAGTCGGCATACAAACAAGGCAGGTGGAATTTTCGCCTGCCTTCCTTTGATTACATGGAACTCTCATTGAATACAACAACACTCTGCCTTTGTGGTTCTAACCTTGCTTATAGCGAATGCTGCCAACCCTTTCATTCAGGCGAAAAAATTCCTGCGACAGCGGAAGCATTAATGCGTTCGCGTTATACGGCTTATGCGTTACGCGATGGGGCTTATTTACAAGCCACTTGGGATGCAACGAAACGCCCTGAAAGCATCGATTTTTCCAGAGAAAATATTGAATGGTTGCGCTTGGAAATTACTGAAACCAAAAAAGGTGGCGTGAAAGACAGTAAAGGGCTGGTGACGTTTAAAGCGTTTTATAAGCAAGAGGGCGAAGAGTATTCGATGAATGAAATCAGCCGTTTTACCAAACATGATGGGCGGTGGTTTTATCTGGATGGTACGATTAAGTCGATTGGTAAGGTCGGCGGACAGGTTAATCTGGGCAAGAATGCACCGTGTGCGTGTGGCAGTGGTAAGAAGTTTAAACGCTGTTGTGGTGCAGAATGAAAGTTGAGCCTGATTCAGTTGTTAGAAATCAAAAATAAATCCATAATCTGTGGGTTAACCACGTCTTAATTTTTTACCTTTAATTTTATGAACAATACTAATCCTATTTACTCGCTAGCCGTAGCGGGTGTGCAACAGCTTATCCCTTATAAAGCGGGTAAGCCGATTGAAGAACTGGAGCGTGAGCTAGGGCTAACGCAAATTATTAAACTGGCTTCTAATGAAAATCCGTTCGGTGCAGGTAAAAAAGCACTGGCGGCAATTGAAGCAGCGTTGCCTGAATTGGGTTTATACCCTGATGGCAGTGGCTATCATTTAAAGAATGCGTTAGCCAATAAATACGGGCTGGATGTTGAGCAGATTACTTTAGGCAATGGCTCAAATGAAATTTTGGAATTGATAGCCCGCGCCTTTGTAACGCCTGAGTTGGAAGTGATTTTTTCGCAACATGCGTTTGCGGTGTATCCGATAGTCACCCAAGCAGTTGGCGCGACAGGAGTCGTTGTTCCCGCGCTAAATTATGGGCATGATCTGAATGCAATGCTTAACGCAGTGACGGTTAAAACACGTGTGGTATTTGTGGCTAATCCGAATAATCCAACAGGAACATTATTAAGCCAAGCCAGTTTGGAGGCGTTTATTGGCGCGTTGCCTGACACGGTGGTGTGCGTATTGGATGAAGCGTATTTTGAATTTGTCAGCCAAGTTGAAACCGTTAATTCGATTCTTGGGTCTTCTTTCCAGTATTCTCTGAGCACCACAACAATCGTGTAGTAACCTGATTTTTCCGGGTGCCAAACAATGGATGGGTTTAGAGCTCCGTTAATTTGCAGATGACGGTTGATAATAATACCCAAGGCATGGCGCAATTGACTGAGGGTTTTAAAACGCTGGGTTTGAAGTGGATACCTTCGGCAGGTAATTTTGTGTCGGTTGATTTAAAACAAGCAGGGCAGCCGATTTATGACGCGCTGTTACGCAAAGGCGTAATTGTTCGTCCTGTCGGTGTCTATGAAATGCCTAATCACTTACGCATCAGCATTGGCACGAAAGCTGAGAATGCGGTCTTTCTACAAGCCTTGTCTGACGTATTGAAGAATGTTTAATAAACTGTGCATTATTGGTGTGGGATTAATTGGTGGCTCGGTTGCTAAGGCGGCACGCGCTCAGGGGTTAGCGAAAACTATTGTGGGTTATGGACGCGAGCAAGATTTAGTCAATTTGCAGACTGCAAAACGATTGGGTGTGATTGATGAATTTTATATTGAATCCGTAGAAGCTGTTAAAGAGGCTGATTGTGTCGTTATCGCCACGCCAGTTGCCAGTATCGAAGCGATTTTTAACCAACTCAAACCCTTTTGGTCAAAAGAGACTATTTATACCGATGTCGGTAGCACCAAAGGCAGTGTGCTTGCCGCCGCTGAACGGGTGTTTGGCTTTATACCCGATAACTTAGTCCCTGCCCATCCGATTGCAGGCGCGGAACAAAGCGGCGTGGAAGCGGCTTTAGTGGATTTGTTTGTTCATAAACGCTTAATTATTACCCCTGCTAGTCATACTAACGTCGAAGCGGTGCAGAAGATTCGTACTTTTTGGCAAGGCTTTGGCGCGTTAGTCTCTGAGATGGACGCGCAACATCATGACAGTATTCTGGCTGCCACCAGTCATTTGCCGCATATTCTGGCGTTTGCGTTAGTTGATATGCTAGGGCATAAAGACGAGCAAACGGAGATTTTAAAATATGCGGCGGGTGGTTTTCGTGATTTTACTCGCATAGCCTCCAGTGATCCGACCATGTGGAAAGATATTTGTGCGGCAAATAAGTCTGAAATTCTGCCATTAATCGAGCAGTTAAGAGCAGAATTGGCTAAAATACACGGTTTGTTGGCGAATGATGATTACCAGCAACTTTTTTCCACGTTTGCTTATGCCAAGTCGGCGCGGCAACGTTTTCTTAATCAGTTTGAAGTGCCTACTATGTCAAAATCAATTACATTCCATATTCAAAACGGCGGAAAATTACAAGGCGAAGCGCGTGTGCCAGGTGATAAATCGATGTCGCATCGCTCCATTATGTTGGGCTCACTCGCTGAAGGCGTGACGCATGTGAAAGGCTTTTTAGAAGCCGAAGATGCCTTGGCAACTTTGCAAGCGTTTCGTGATATGGGCGTGGAAATTGAAGGTCCAGTAAATGGCGAACTGACTATTCACGGTGTCGGTAAGCATGGCTTGAAAGCTCCGAAAAATGATTTGTATCTAGGCAATTCGGGTACATCCATGCGTTTGTTGAGTGGCTTATTAGCGGGTCAGCCGTTTAATTCGGTATTGACGGGCGATAAATCCTTGTCGGGTAGACCGATGAAGCGTGTTACTGAGCCGTTAGCACTGATGGGCGCGGATATTAAAACCACTGAAAAAGGCACTGCACCTTTAGTTATCACAGGCAAAGCAGGGCAGTTAAACGGTATTGATTACGTTATGCCGATGGCAAGTGCACAGGTTAAATCGTGTTTGATATTGGCAGGTATGTATGCGCAAGGTGAAACCAGTGTCACTGAACCTGCGCCGACGCGTGACCATACTGAACGGATGTTGGCTGGTTTTTCGTATCCTGTTAAACAAGAAGGTAGTAAAGTCACTGTCACCGCTGACGGTAAATTAACAGCCGCCGATATTGATGTGCCTAGCGATATTTCATCAGCCGCTTTTTTCTTAGTGGGCGCGTCGATTGCAGAAGGTTCAGATTTATTATTAAAGCATGTGGGTATTAACCCAACCCGCACAGGCGTAATTGATATTTTGCGTTTAATGGGTGCGAACATTGAAGTATTGAATGAGCGTGAAGTGGGCGGTGAACCTGTGGCTGATTTGCGTGTGCGTTACAGCCCATTAAAAGGCATCGATATTCCAGAAGACCTCGTGCCATTGGCGATTGATGAATTTCCTGTGTTATTTGTTGCCGCCGCGTGTGCGGAAGGGCAAACCCGTTTAAGTGGCGCGGAAGAATTGCGCGTGAAAGAATCAGATCGAATTCAAGTGATGGCAGACGGGCTACAGATTTTAGGTGTGGATGTTGGCGGTGGTACAGTGACTTCACACGGCGATCACCGTATTGCAATGGCGTTTTCTATTGCAGGCTTACGCGCTAGCGCACCGATTACCGTATTGGATTGTGCTAACGTCAATACGTCTTTCCCTGAATTCAAAGACTTAGTAAAAAATTTAGGCTTGGATTTAGTCTGCGAGGAATCGTAATGACTATTCCGGTGTTGACGATTGATGGTCCTAGCGGCGCGGGTAAAGGCACGATTAGCCGTTTAGTGGCAAAAAAATTAGGTTGGAACTATTTAGATAGTGGCTCAATTTATCGCTCTTTAGCGATTGCACTATTACAACAAGCAGTTGATTTAGCGGATGAAGCGGCTATTGTTAATGTAGCAGAAACGATGGATTTAGCGTTTGAATGCGGTGATGAACTGATTGTTAAACTGAACGGTGTAGATATTACTGCGCAATTAGGACTAGAAAGCACGGGCAATACTGCGTCTATTATTGCTGCTTTGCCTGAAGTCAGACGGGTATTATTACAAAAGCAACAGGATTTTAGACAACTCCCCGGTTTAGTTGCCGATGGACGCGATATGGGAACCGTGGTTTTTCCCGATGCAACCAGCAAGGTATTTTTAACGGCGAGCGCGGAAGAAAGAGCGCGAAGACGATATAAACAGTTGAAAGAAAAAGGAATTGATGCTAATCTTTCTAGCTTGACAAATGATA
>NQJH01000104.1 GCA_002256685.1 Methylococcaceae bacterium NSP1-2
TATGGCTAGGCATACAAACTTTTGCTGATTTATGGTTAGTGTTAGGACTGTTAAGCCTTGCGATGTCTTTACTGTCTCACGCGCTAAAATCGGTACAAAAATGGGCTGATATTTACTGTATGCCGCTGAATACCGTGGCAACCTTGGGTTTTACTTGGTCATTATTGGGAACATTGACGCTCTTTTTTATAACCGCAGGGCAAGCAAACCTGTTAGCGATTTTGTTGCTGGTGTCACTGCTGACGTTATTTTCATTATCAAAAAATCGTTCTGGTGCAGCACAAAGTCGTGGACTCGCTAGTGCGTGTTTGCCAACTTTGATGGTATTTAGTTTATTACCCGTTAATCTCGATGGCGTTTCATTACAAGCAGTAACGGCTTTATGCGGTTACGCGCTTTGGTGCTGTGCCAGTTTTATATTGCCGATTTTTAATAAACGCTACCGCGAATGGACAATTACACCCGACTTTTTTCCGTGGCTGGGTTTATTATTGGTGGCATTCAGTGGCTGTTGGTGGCAAGAATTTAATGTTATCAATGTGGGTGTTTATTGCCTAGAACTGTCTGTCTACTGTTTATTGATGCTACGTTATAGCAACTGGGCAGGATTTTCTTGGGCTTCCGCGCTTGCGTTTACTGCGACGGGTATTGCTTTTAATAGTGAGACTTTACCGATAACGATTCTTTTATGGGGCAATCTACAATTATTACTGGTGAGTTTCTGGAATAGAAAAGGCGACGCACTCACTAAACGCTGGCAATGGCAATGGCAAACGCCTGTATTAGCACTGGCTTTTGAGTCTACCGCAAAACTTATTTTCATGGTTTACTTACTAATAGCCAGTCTTCATTTTATTGATGGCAGTATTACCCAGAATATGACGCTTGCCGATACCTTGCTTATCGGTATTTTGCTCAACTTGTCTTTTTTACATGCGTTGTGGCTACGTTTTTCTGTCGCTACCTTGCATAGTTTTATATGGGCATTGTTTTTATTAGTGTGGTCAATTTCAATTTATTTTACTTGCCTGAGTAGCGTATTTCATTTGCCTTTGTTCTTAACATTATGGAGTATCACTTTACTAATTACGCTGACTGCTTGTTCACGAGTTCGCTACGCCTATCAAAGTAAAATTATCGCCGCACTCACTAACTGGCTACAATTCAGTGTCATAGTGGCAACGGTTTCACTGCTGACTTATTCAGCCGATAACCTAGCAGAATTATTGTTATCACTGGGCTTAGTTATCTGTTTAAGTGCTGTTTTAGGCTGGCGATCTACACGTTCAACATGGCTAGTGGTTGCCTGTGTTGAATTATTACTTTTTTTACACTTGTGGCCCTTTTTACTGGTCGATATTGCCAATGTTTACGCGCTGTTGCCTTGGTACGCACTGCAAACTATCCTATTTGCCAGTTTATCCACTTGGCTCACACACAAACTGGCTTCAAATCCTAACACTGCCGAGCCTGTAGTACAGACGTTGCAGTGCAACGTCTCTACCTTTTCTTCATGGCTAATCGCACTTAGCTTATTAGAATTGGGAGCGCATGGCATATTGGTTAAATACTGGATTACGTCAGGCGCACCGCTACCGTGGTTATTACCGAATGCGCTTGCCGCGCTCAGTACAGGGCTGATTATCAGCTTCATCGGTATTCGTCATGTTCGACATTTACCCGATTCCAAATGGCTGTATGGCATTGTTATGCTGGTTGGGGCGTTGATTTTCTATAGCCGTTTAGTGATATTCAAAGCGGCGGACGTTAGTTTATGGGATACCTCGCTACTTATTGTCTTTGCTTATAGTCTGTTTTTTATACAACGGTTATTTCCCTCTAAGCCATTGCTTAACATGGCACTGTTCATGCCCATTTTGGTGATTTTCACCGTGCCGCTACAACTGGCTTCACCCGAAACCAGCGGGGCATTAATCGCAACAGGGCTGTTGTATTTACTCATGCGTCACCATACGCAACAAAAAATCCCACTGTATTTGGCGTTACTGGCGTTTAATGCGGGCGTGTATTTGTGGATTCCTCGCCTAGTCGACAGTAGCCAACTGATACAGGTTTATGTGATTCCTGCGGCATTGAGTAGCTTGATGTTGTTACACCTGCATAGCCGCGAACTTAAACCTAGCGTATTAATGGGCAGTCGTCTTGCGGCAATCAGTAGCATTTATGCTTGTGCCACCGTCGATGTTTTTTTACGCGCTGAACTGAGTATTTTTATCTTAGCAATGGCATTGAGTGTGGCGGGGATTCTGCTCGGTATCGCCCTTAAAACACGGGCATTTTTATATGCAGGCGTGAGTTTTCTATTGTTAAATGTTCTTGGACAATTACGCTTACCCGAACAAGGCTTGGGCAAAGCGATTGTACTCATGGTGATGGGAACATTAATTATCAGTTTGATGATTTGGTTTAATATCAAAAGAGTCGCTTTGATGATTTGGTTTAATATCAAAAGAGTCGCCATATTACAACGTATCAGTGCGATTCAGGCTGAAATGCAAACGTGGGAATAATTGTAACTTTAGACGATGAAATCGTAGAAATCACCGTTAAAAACAAAAAGTGATTGAGCGGTGTGTTGTGCGTTAATGCACAACACGCCTGAAGCGCAAGATTTAGAAGAAATTGTCCTTGCGGCGACAGGCATGAGCATCGAAAAAGCTATAGAAATTGCCGATGCGGTGTTGTATTAAAATCTATCTGCTTAATTAGCTTGAGAGTCGGGCAGATGTAACGACACCAAAAAGGTCGCTATAAATACCAGTACGCCTAAAGCCAGCATTGCCATCACAGGATCAATGTGTTGTGAGGCGGCTACGGTATACGTTCCCACTGCTAATAACATTGCCAAATTTTGAAAGAAGTTTTGTAAGGCAACCGCACTGCCGCTACCGATGGTTTGTTGTCCTTGTTCTTGTAACACCGCGTTAATCGGTACGATGAACATGCCACCCATCATACCGATGGCGAATAATACCGCTTGGGCAGGTATTATGCTGGTGGTGAAACTAAGTCCTCCTATTAATACCGCCATGAGATAGGCAGGGATTCTGGCACGGCGTAAGTGTTCCATCGGAATTAAATACGGTACCACGATTGAACCCGCGATAATGCCGACGGTTAAATACAAGGTTAAATCAGCAATTTCACTGGCATTTTTTGACATTAACACCAGCGGTGCCCAGACAATCAGAATAACGCGCAAGCTGGCTGCCGCTGCCCAGAATAATGATCCGCCTAATACCGAAAAACGTGAACGCGGTGTAGTGAAAAATAGCTTCATTTGGTTGCCGAATTCAACCAGCGCATTTTCAGTACTGGTTTTTTTAGTCACTTTTACCGGTAACGACAGGGTTGCCAATGCTGAAACGATGAACAACACAATCGTCATTACCAAGGCGGTTTGAGTGGAGTAATCGGCAATCATCGCGCCTATTTTCATGCCTAATAAAATCGCCAAAATGGTTGAACCTTCAATCCAGCTATTGGCTCTCAATAAAGCATCATGTCCGGCCAATTCAGGCAATATCCCATATTTTGCGGGGCTATAAATCGCCGCACCAACACCGACGATGCAGTAAGCAATCAAGGGTTCTACGCCCAATAACAGTAAGCCTGCACCGACAGCTTTAATAATGTTGGCAATAATTAACACATGAGATTTAGCATGGTGATCGGCAAAACCACCGACCCACGGTCCCAACACAACGTAGGCGATCAAGAACATAGCTTGTAAGGCGGGAATGTACCAGCTAGGCTGTGTGCCTGACTGCATAACGATAGCAATCACCGTGAACAAAATGGCATTATCAGCAAACGCGGATAAAAATTGGGCAATCAATAACGGATAGATTTGTTTGTTCATAGTGGTGGGCGTTAGATTGTTAGGGTTAATGGATGGTTGGGTGATTGATGGAGTACAAAACATGTTTTGTACTCCGAATGTGATTCGCTCAATGATTTTCGCCGTCATGGTCTCCAGTTTAATTAGCCACTCATAGAAAATTGTCAGTAACCAAACATAAAGAATGCTGCCAAAAATAACAATGCCAACAGTGGGAAAAGTCACCGTTAATAGGATAACTAAAACAGCGGCTATTCGTTTTGAACGCGTACTGACGTTAATATGAATAGCGCGTAAGGCATACAACAATAAAGCCACTAATAAGCCGCCGAGCATTGCGCGTGCCGATATTACCCAGATGGATGTGTAACCGTGCTTAAGTAAAGAGCCATAACAACTGACAGTCATACCCACTAAAATATCGATAATATACAGAGGGCGACGCGCAGGTTTATCAGTAAAATAAGTTTGTAAGTCGGTTAAGTTAGCGGCTTGGCAAAGTTGTAGCCATTCATCACGTTGAGTTTGTGCCAGCTCATGATGATAGTGGGTGGTTAGCTGATTGGATTTGAGTGGCGCATCATGCTGGGCTTGAAAATACGGGTTATAACGTGAACAAACTTGCCGATACTGTACCGATAATTGCAGGAGCGCGTCAAAACGCTGTTTGCTCCATTTACTTTGCGCTGTTTTTATCCATGATACATTGTTTGTCCAATCAAAATAGTCACAGGCGGCGGCGAATACTAGCAGGGCAGGGCGGTCACTATAAATCAGGCTGTCGTATAGTTTTTCTTCGTAGTCCATGCGTTGATCGATGTTCATGGTTCCGAAGTCACGCAATTGTGACTGAAAACACAGGAGTGCCGCTTGCTCATTAGCAGGTTGTGTATAACTTTTTATCTGCTCAATTAACGTAGCAATATGAATAGGCGGTTTTTGAATCCATACTAAATCATCTACGTTGGGGGTATGTTGTTCAGGCAGTTGAATAATAGGCTTATCAACTAGATGATTAAAATCACCATCACCCGCTTCGATTTGTACGGTCTGTTCCAGTAATTCCGAATTACAAACCTCCGAGGTTTTAGAAATCTCGGAGGTTGATAACGACGCGGTATTTTCACCGCTATCATATTGCTGTTGATAGCGACATTGCTCTAATAGATTTTCATAAGCGAAACGGATACGGGCAAATTCTAGCGGATGAGAATCAGGACGGTATTGTTTAATCAGTGTAGAGTATGCCCGCTTAATAGTGCGCTGGTCGGCATCATAGTCCACGCCCAATATTTGATAATTATTCATAGCTACCAGCTATGTTCTAAATAATCGAGTGCTTCGGTCAATTCCTGCCGCGCTTTGCCGATGACGGGGACATCCTGCGTTTCCAGTATCGAATTAAAACGGTTCAATAAGTCACCCACTTGTTGGCGTTCATAGCCTAAAAATTGTTCATACAAGCGATTAGCCCGTTCCAGTGCGAGGCGATTTTCTTCTTGATCTCTAGGATGAATTTTCAGTGCCGCTAATTCGTGACGGCGGCGTTCAATATCTTCATCACTAACATTTCCAGCTAGCTCTTTAATCAGTAGATTAGTGGCTGTTCCTGTTTGCTCAACTTCCACATCAACATCGAGTATGCCATTAATATCATAGGTATAGCGCACACTTAACGACACCTCACCCGCAGGTTTGGGCGGAATCGCCATACTCACCGCACCTAATTTGACATTATTACTGCAAGAACGCGACTCGCCTTGATAAATTTCAACATTGAGTTGGGCTTGATTATCAACAACTGTACAAATCGTTCGTACTCGACTGGCAGGAATGACAGTATTACGCTCAATAATAGGCAGAAAAATATCCCTAAACCAACCGCCGCGCCCGTCTTCTTCAGACACGCGCACACCTAAGCTGTGTGGACAAACATCAGTTAATACCACCTCTGAAAACGCTTCATTGCGTAGGCGTAAACCTGCACACACCGCAACGCCTAGCGCGATGGTTTGATCAGGATCAATATAACGCGACGGCAAACGGGCAAATAATTGCGCGACTAATTTACGCACAATCGGCATTCGGGTTGCACCGCCCACTAACACCACTTCATCCAAATCTGTGGTTCGCAATCGGGCATCACGCAACGCTCGCTCAATTGGAGCGCGTAAGCGTTCTAACAATGGCTTGCATTGCGCCTCAAAGGTCTCTTGACTGATAGTCAGGGTTTTAGGCACACCATCAACCAACATACTCATTTCCACTGTCGCTTGTGTGCTTAACTTACACTTGACCGACTCCGCCGCAAAGCGAATCGCCGCCATCAATGCGGCGTTATTTTTTTTGTTGGTTGCTGTGTTAGTTTGCTGAACAAACCAATCAACTAAGACTTGCGTAAAATCATCACCGCCTAAAAAGCTATCACCGCCCGTAGCGTGAACTTCCATGATACCGTCGAATTTTTCCAGAATAGACACATCAAACGTACCACCGCCTAAATCAAAAATTAGAAATTTGGCTTCGGTATCGCGGTCTTGAATACCATGAAATAACGCGGCAGCGGTCGGTTCATTGAGTAATTGAATAACGGTTAAACCCGCTAACTCACCCGCTAAACGGGTGGCTTTACGTTGTTGATCGTTGAAATAAGCGGGAACAGAAATAATGACTTCGCGCACCTCGTGTTTAAGCAAGGCTTCGGCATCGGCTTTGAGTGAGCGAAGGATTAACGCGGATAAATCTTCGGGCTTAAACTCATGTTTCCCCAGTTTAACCACCGTCGTCGAACCCATTAATCGCTTGAATGAAGCAATGGTACGGTCTGGATAGTTAAACAAGCGTTCTTTAGCCGCCGCCCCCACGATTAACGTACCATGCTCATCGACACTGATTACTGAAGGCGTTAAATATTCACCATGCGCGTTAGCAATCGCTACAGGAACACCGTCCTTTAAATAACTAATCAGACTATGGGTTGTGCCTAAATCAATACCTAAAATCATGGTGTCCTCACGGTGTTATGACATATATTCACATCGTTCCCATGCTCTGCGTGGGAATGCCGCTATTGCCGCTCCAGCGTCACACAACGCTGGAGCGTTGTTAGATGAATTCCCACGCTGGAGCGTGGGAACTATAAATAAAATTTTTGTAGCCCGTATGAAGCGTAAGCGTAATACGGGAATAATCTATTTCATTTTTTGATATATTTCATTGAAACTAGAAATATCAAATCCATTTATTCGCTCTTGACCCACAAATATCACAGGTACACCCTTACCACCAAATGAATCGTATGTACGTTTAGCCTGTTTATTTTTTTCTATATTGTATTCGGTATAGGGAATCTTTGTTTTACGAAAATATTCACGCGCCTTCTTGCAATACCCACACCAACTCGTTGCATACATTACGGTTTGCTTTACTGGAGAAGCGGGGACAGTGGTGTTTTTTTTATCAATAGTAATTGGGGGATTATCAACTTTTAGGGTAATTTTTTCAGCCTTTTCATTCTCATGAGATTTGTCACTAAAATTCACATGCCCTGCGCTGTCAGTCCATTTATAAACTTCGGCTGAAACTTGCCAAGCGAAGACTAACAAAATAAGCAATATGTATTTCATGACAAAGTTTCCTCTTAAAAGGGTTGATTAATAAGATCTGCGAGATTTTGAAAATCTCGCAGGTCTCCTTTAAACTACACGTCCAAATTAGTCACATCCAACGCATTTTTAACAATAAAATCACGGCGTGGTTCGACCACATCACCCATTAAGGTGGTGAAAATTTCATCGGCGGCAACCACATCTTCAATGCGCACTTGTAGCAAACGGCGGTTATTAGCATCCAGCGTGGTTTCCCATAATTGTTCTGGATTCATCTCGCCTAGGCCTTTATAGCGTTGAATATGTTGACCTTTTTTGATTTCTTTCATCATCCATTCAAAGGCTTGTTTGAAACTACTGACGGGCTGTTGTCTTTCACCCATTTGCATAAATGAGCCTTCATTAAACATGCCTGCGGTACTTTCTGCGTATTGAGCAATTTTTGCGTAATCTTTACTGGCAAAAAAACTAGAAGGGAAGACAAAAGTTTTGGTAATGCCGTGCAGACGTTTACTGATTACAGCAGAAAACTCGTGGTCGTTTTTATAGTCCAGTGTGATGGTGAAAATGGCTTTGCTGTCACATTCAACTAGACGTTGTTGCATAGCGGCAAACCACGCGCTGAGTTTTTGTTGGTCCTGTTTAATCTCGTCAGTCATGACTTCCATATAACAGAACTGCTCTAAAAACACATCGTCATAACGTCTGGATAAACGGTTAATAACAATGACCACATCGGTAAAGGTTTTCGCTAGTTTTTCCAGCCCTTGCCCTTGAATAGCGGGAGCGGTGGCATCGGTAAATAATTGGGCTTTATCTAATGCCAGTTGAATCAGGTATTCATTCAGTTGCGCATCGTCTTTAACGTAATGCTCTTGTTTACCTTTTTTGACTTTATATAATGGCGGCTGGGCAATATAGATATAGCCTTTTTCGACAATTTCAGGGAGTTGGCGATAGAAAAATGTTAGCAACAAAGTACGAATATGCGAGCCATCGACATCCGCGTCGGTCATGATAATAATGCGGTGATAACGCAATTTTGCTATGTTGTATTCGTCTTTACCGATACCACAACCTAACGCGGTGATGAGCGTGCCGACTTCTTCGGAAGAAATCATTTTGTCGAAACGGGCTTTTTCCACATTTAGAATTTTACCTTTTAATGGCAAAATAGCTTGGGTGCGGCGGTCTCTGCCTTGTTTGGCTGAACCACCCGCAGAATCCCCTTCCACTAAAAACAGTTCAGATAG
>NQJH01000105.1 GCA_002256685.1 Methylococcaceae bacterium NSP1-2
AAGACAGCTTGGTATCCAGATGCGCGGTAGGTTCATCGGCAATAATAATGCTGGGATTGTTAATTAATGCCCGCACGATAGACACACGTTGCGCTTCACCGCCTGATAACCACTCGATTTTAGAACTGGCTTTATGAGATAAATCCAATTCGGCTAAACCGTGTAAGGCTTTAGCTTTTAAATGACTGCGTTTTTCACCTAATGGATAAGCGGGCAACATCACGTTGTCTAATACTGAAATGCCTTTAATTAAATTCGGTTGCTGAAAAATAAAGCCAAAGGTTTTGCGGCGAATCTCAGTTAAAAAACGCTCTGGCAAACTGGTAATTTCTCGCTCATTGAGTTTTACGCGCCCTGCGGTGGGTCGGCTCATACAACCGACAATACTGAGCAAGGTGGTTTTACCCGAACCGCTAGGGCCTTTCAATACGGTAATTTTATTTTCGGCAATATGTAGATTAACAGTATTAATGGCAGAAAATTCACTGGGATTGCCCGCATTAAATACTTTTCTGACATTGATTAATTCAATCATGATTAGCCTCCCGTGTGGCGCATGGCACTATCGGGGTCTATGGTAGCCGCGCGCCAGATTGGAACAATGGTTGCAACGGTGTAAGGCACGACGGTCAGAAAAAACAGCGTGGTCAGTTGTTCAGCATTGACAAATGGCGTGAGTTTAAAATTAGGATACAGAGCAGACCAGCCTTTGAGCGCGGGTTCAAACACCGCTGAACCTGTAAAAAATACATGAATATAAGCGAGAATCACGCCGTTAAAAAAAGCACTCAAGGACACAATAGCCCCTTCCCAAAACTTCATTTGAATCACATCGCTAGTTTCCCAACCCACGGCTTTGAGTATGCCAATTTCTTGACGTTCATCGGCACTGAGTCCTGAGGCTTTGTCCCACGCAAAAATCACAAATGCCAACACGGCGGCTGAAAAAATGACTATCATCATGCCGCCACGCCAGTTAAAAATGGACTCATAAGTCCTTAAAATCTCATCCCGAATAATGGGGCGTGCCGTATGCAAACGTTTTTTAATTTTCGTCGCCACCATCACCACTTCACTGGGATTTTTAACCGTGACGATGGCATCGGTGACAAATTTATTATCAATACCAAACAGTTTTCTAAAATCATCGGCGTGCATCAGCATCAAATCAGACGACACCAGTTCTGACGAAGAAGACAGGGTATTGACGATTTTTAAATTCATGATTTGACCGTCAAACGCCATAAAAGGCATAAAGTCGCCTTTGCCGATATTACGCATACGCGCAACACCATTGCCGATAATTAACGTCCCTGCTTCCAATGGCGTACCGTCATATTCAAACAAGGGTTTGGTTGCCTCCAAGGCGTGCGGGTCACTGCTATCAATTTCAACGCTGGTTGTTCTGCCTGTTTGCTGGGCTTCGGTTTGATTAGGCGGCACTAGCAAGGTGTAATTAGCCCCAACCAAACTGTCATAGTAATAACCCCATAAACGACTTTCGACATTGGCAACACCGCGAATAGCTTTAATTTCCTGCAAATAGTCCACAGGAAATAAATCATGTCGTCCTGCAATAATTTTCTGCACCACAATTTCAGGCGAACCTTGCAAAATAAAAGCGGCTTCTTTTTTGATGGAATAAGTAAAAAACATGGTTGAAGCGAGAATAAACACTATCAGCGTGTACAAGCACAACAAGCCGATATTTTTCACTTTTCGGCGTAATAACGAGGAAATAGTGAAATCAATCAAATAACGTTGTTTTTCAATCCAAACATTCATGGCGAGTCACTGTGCAGAGTAGGCTGAGTAAACGAGCCAGAAGGAAAATGTTCCAGCGATAAGGGGTGATCTTGAAACGCAGTATTGAGATCAGCTTGCGATAAATGCCGTGTGTAACGGGCTTCGGTAAACAGGCATAAATCGGTGAGTTGTAAACGCTTCACCAGCGAGGCTTTGTCCGCCAAGTCGGTTTGTTGCGCGTGGGTCGTTAACACCGCGTGCAATAGCAACACGCTGAGTATCATCACGTCTAGCGTTAGCCATAAAAAAAACAAGGAAGAATTTCTCATATTGAAATGTCTGAGTTGTCTTCAATTAAACACAGCGTTGATTTAACAATGTCTTTATACCGTGGTTCTAAGTTAGTTGAAGCCAAATCCTTTCAAATTTTTAGAACCTGAAAGCTTTGTATTAGTAAATTAATCGTTTGCTAATGTAGCCTTATACACAGGCTATGCAAGAAAAATTTGTTTAGCCTAAAACAGAAAAATCCAACGATTTTTTAAGCATTATCAATGCCAAAATAACAGAACTGGCATTTAGCATTGATAAATCAAAAGCTTCTACAAGAATATCACCGCACTGCGTAATTAAACTATGTCATAAATCACAATAGAATCGCGTCATATCACTTAGTTTTAATTTTATTCATCATTAAAATTAGCCTGTTGAACGAAATGGATAAACAATAAATGGCAATGCTTGCCTTAAATTAAATGCCGATTTAAATGAACATCGGCATTTTTACTGTTATCTGGCATAGCATTTGATTCAAATAACATTATTAATCGCTGTCAACACGCTTTCCCACAACGCGGTAAATTCTCGCACCCAACGTTGTTGCTCGCTTTCTTGTGCTGGCGTTGCAGGCGTAGTAGTTTCGGCTGGTTTGGCAACAACAGGCGGTGCTTCAACGACAATAAACGTGCCGGGAATCATACCCATCCAACAACTCCACGGAATTACACCTGTTTCTGTTGGCGTAAATTCGATAGTTTGTAGCCCCTTTTTTATGTCAAATTTCAGATTGTATTGCGGTACAACAATCGCTTTATTACATTCGTTGATTTCTTTACCATCAATCACCCATTTAACAGGTATGCCTTTGTGTAGCGTAAATTTGTTGGGTACAAAGCCTGCTTTTACCACATCCATGCGTATAGTTTGCTCGGTATCACAGGCAGGTGTTTCAGCCGCAATAGGTGAAAAATACTGAGAAGTACGCGCCACCAGTGTATTAAAATCCACGCCTGACCCCGTGACTGCTAAGCCTCGATTAAACATGATGACACCTAATGCCATCACAATCACGCCAGAGGCTTTCAGTAATTTGGGCGTTAAATTTTTTGACAATAAACTGGTGAGAAAACCAAAGCCTAACAACAAGGGTAACGTTCCTAGTCCAAAGAAAAATAACACCATCGCACCTTCCGACCAGCTCCCCGTACCCGCCGCCATCACATACATGGCTTGCAACGGACCACAAATTATCATTAAGCCATTCAGTAAACCAATGACAAACGGATTGCTGTGTTTACGATATTCTTTACCGATAAAACGCATCACAAAACTAGGGGTTTTGAATTGAAAATGATTCAGTGCTGGAAATATTTCCAGCATGTGCAGACCAAACAAGACTAGGAAAAATCCAGCCGCCACACCGACCGCGCCTTGTGTATAAGGCGTAAAAGCAACCACCGCACCAAACGCGCCAAATAAACCACCGATAACCGTATAAGAAAGGGTTTTACCAATGCCGTATAACAAATGCGTAATATGTGATTTATGACCTTGCGCGGTTTCTCTGGCAGTGTAACCAAGGATTAACGGTCCACACATACCTACACAATGAAAACTGGTCAGAAAACCAATCAGTAGCAATAAGCCATAACTCATATCGCTACGCATTTGGGGCATATCGGCGTGATCCATAAACCAACTGTCTAGCCAAAGAATGAAAGCAATACCGATAAGAGCTAGTGATATAGCAGCAAGTCTTTTAAAAAGTAGACCTAATGAATGTTTTGCAGATGTGTGATTGACTGTGTTCATGGTTATTGATGGTGCATAGTATGAGCCGCATGTCCCTCTATGGCATGACGTGCATGATCGCTGAGTTGAGCCGAAAACCATTGATGTATAGCGATAATTAAAATAGATGATTGCGTGCTATAAGTAATTTGCCCTCCCTCCGCTAACGGCTGGTAATCAACAGTAATTTCACCCGCTTTGGCTTTTTTTAATTCTGCCAATCCTGGCATAGAGCGACCATGAATTTTTTCGGGATTGGAAAAATCACCGCGTTTAAACTCATCGGCAATTTTGCTTAGATGCTCGCGTATCAACTGAATTTGCGCATTATCGTTTTTGTCTTTGACTACCACTTGCTGGACACCGCCTGTGGGTGTCTTGGAAAAAATATGTACCGTCTTTTCCAGATCAAACGGCATAACTTTTGCTCCTAGTTCTGCAACATTATCTAGCCGTTGTTCGCTAACTGGAGTTTCTGCATAAACGAGTGCTGTCATGAACGCTGTGCTGATAAGTATTACCGCTAAATAATGTTTCATAGTATTCCTTGTTTACAGGGATTAGAATCAATGATCTATACAGCAGCTAACATTGACAGGCTGTTAAATGCCGCATTGTACAATGTTTAATGAATCAAATAACAACCAGAATCGGTGCGAATATGATCAAACCCAAAAAATCTAAAACTGTTGCGAAACATGATGCTGACAATCCTCCGCTATTTAAAGGCGATATGCTCGCTAAAGCCATTGTAATCAGCGTTAGCGTTTCAATCATTAATCACACGGGCAAAGCTGTTTTCAAATCACTCGCCCGACACTCATTGATTGTATTTGGGTTGGGTGTCACTACGGGCTATTTTGCGCATAAATACCGTAAGCGACTTATTAAGGCAGGCAATCAAGCAGCCGATGAAAGTAAACAATTTGTACTGCGTCAGCGAGAAAACTTGTTGGATTTGCTTGCTGAAAATCAGGATGATGCAGAAGATCAGGAACATTAAAAATTAAAGACATAAGGAGCATTATTATGACCACTACAAACACCCATGTTTTAACCCACGGCGAAGTAGTACATGACTTAAAGCGACGAGTTCGAATTATTAGCCCCGTATTGAATAAAGATTTGGAACGCGCCTATGTGTTAGAAATTTTGTTAAAAAAACGACAGGGTATTTTAAAAGTACGCACCGTAGTGGATATTGCCTCGCTAACCATTCACTTTGATCCGAACATTTTACCCAAAGCCAATTTACTCACCTTGGTGGATACCTTGCTAGGTAATATAGGGAAGAAAAAGCCTAACAATACCCACGCCGATAAAGCGATTGATAACACCATAGCCCAACAAGAATTTAATCTGGCTATTGAAGGCATGACCTGCGTTTCCTGTGCCTTATTGATAGAAATGCTGTTGCGTAAAGACCCGCGTATTTTGTTCGCCAATGTCAATTTTGCCGCCGAAACCGCCACCATCATCGGCAAAATTGATAAAAATACGTTGTATAACCTGATTGAAAAAATAGGTTATAAAGCGCGTAGTTTTGACACGCTGGCACAACGTAAATTGTTGATAGAGCGCGAACAACAACGTCTTGGTGAAGCTAAAAAACGCGCAATACTGGCAGTGGCACTCAGTTTGCCAGTCATGCTAATTGGTATGGCAGCCCCGACTTCCCGATTTTGGCATTGGGCGCAACACGCACTGGCTACACCGATTGTACTGTGGGCGGGTAAACCTTTCTTCGTCAAAGCGTACAAACTGGCACGGCAAGGCGCGACTAATATGGATAGTCTGATTGCTTTGGGTGTAGGCTCATCTTATGGTTACAGCGTATTTTCCTTATTAGCAGGTCAGCGCGGACTGTATTTTGATTCGGCAACAGGCATTATCTCATTTGTGTTAATTGGTCGTTATCTGGAAGAAAAAGCCAAAGGCAAAGCGCACGAATCCATACGTTCATTGGTCGATTTACAACCCCAACACGCCACGGTTTTGCAAGGTGAACGGGAAATTAGGCTACTGGTAGATGAAGTTGCCTTAGGGGATGTGGTATTAATTCGACCGGGTGAAAAAATTCCCACGGACGGCATTGTTATTGACGGCTTATCAACGGTTGATGAATCAATGGTGACAGGCGAAAGTCTGCCTGTAGTCAGGGACATTGGGCAGCGTTTAGTCGGCGGCTGTATTAATGGCAATGGCGTATTAAAAATGCGCGTCACTGCTGTCGGTAAAGATACCGTGCTTGCCAATATCATCCACATGGTTGATCAAGCGCAATCGTCAAAACTACCAATTCAACAAACCGTGGATAAGATTTCAGCGATATTCGTACCCAGTGTTATTGTCGTGTCGTTACTCACTTTTGCAAGTTGGCTGGCGGTAGGCGCGGGTTTTGGTATCGCTTTCACTAACGCCATTGCCGTATTATTGATTGCTTGCCCTTGTTCGCTAGGCTTAGCAACCCCAATGGCAATTATGGTCGGCACAGGGCAATCAGCCCAACGTGAGAAATGGCAGCGAAAATGACTACCATTGTGTTCGATAAAACAGGAACAATTACCGAAGGCAAACCCAAAGTTACCGATTTTATTAATATCTCTGGTGACAGTGAACAATACATTTTAGGCTTAACGTCTTCCGCCGAATTTAGCTCTGAACATTTTCTAGCCAAAACCATTGTTGCTTATGCGTTAGCGCACGATATTAAACCGATGAAAATTGATAGTTTTAACGCTATCACTGGACATGGCATTATTGCTGAAATAGAGGGCAATAACGTTTTAGTGGGTAATAGAGCATGGTTAGAAGAATCAGGCATTCAACTAAATATATTAATTGAGCAAGCAGAAACCTTTGCCAAACAAGGTAAAACGCCCGTGTTTGCCAGCGTAAATGGTGAGGCGGTCGCCTTATTTGGTATTGCCGACCAGCCGCGTAGCAATGCCAAAAATGCCATTGCCCGCTTGCGTAACATGGGCGTAACACCGTTAATGGTGACAGGTGATACCGAACAAACCGCTCTTTATGTCGCCCAACAAGTGGGTATCGATGCAGTGATTGCCAGTGCGAAACCAGAACGTAAACTGGAAATTATTCGTGAATTACAAGCACAAGGTAAAAAAGTCGGCATGATAGGTGACGGTATCAATGATGCCCCTGCTATCGCCGCCGCCGATGTTAGTTTTGCTATCGGTACAGGCACGGATATTGCCATTGAAACCGCCGATTTAACGCTAGTCAGTGGTGATATAAGTAAAGTTGCCGATGTGATGGAATTGAGTGATGCCACCTTACGCATTATCAAACAAAACCTATTTTGGGCGTTAGGTTACAACACCATCGCCATACCCGTAGCCGCAATGGGTAAACTAAATCCGATGATTGCTTCGGCAGCAATGGCGTTTAGCTCTATTTCGGTGGTGCTGAATTCTTTACGCTTGCAACGTAAATAAACCTAAATTAGTTATTGGTAGCTTCTACAATGACCTACTTAACGGATCAAGAGGTTACGGAAAATGATAGATGCTTACGAAAATAAAACGCCACATTCACCAAGCCAATCATGACTGGCACTTCAATTAAAGGGCCGATAACGGCGGCAAATGCCGCGCCGCTGTTGATGCCGAATACCGCAACTGCGACGGCAATGGCTAATTCAAAGTTATTGCTGGCGGCGGTGAAGGCAAGCGTAGTAGTTTTTTCATAATTTGCACCGATGGCTTTGCCCATTAGAAAACTCACTAAAAACATCACCACAAAATAAATTAGTAGCGGAATCGCAATGCGCACTACGTCTAGCGGCAACTGCACAATCAAGTCACCTTTTAGCGAGAACATCACCACGATGGTGAACAGTAGGGCGATTAAGGTCAGTGGGCTGATTTTGGGGATGAAACTGTGTTGATACCAGTCTTTGCCTTTGGCTCGAACTAAGATAAAACGGGTGGTAAAGCCCGCTATAAAGGGAATGCCCAAATAAATAAACACGCTTTTGGCAATTTCGCCGATGGTGATTTCGACTAGACTGCCCTGCATACCGAATAGCGGCGGCAGTATGGTGATAAATAACCACGCATAAACGCTGTAAAACAGCACTTGAAATACGCTGTTAAATGCCACTAAACCTGCCGCGTATTCATTATCGCCACGCGCTAGTTCGTTCCAGACAATCACCATTGCAATACAACGCGCTAAGCCGATTAAAATCAGCCCTGTCATGTATTCAGGGTAATCGCGCAGAAATACGATAGCTAACACGAACATTAACAGCGGGCCGATAATCCAGTTTTGCAGTAGCGAAACGCCTAAGATTTTCCAGTTGCGAAACACATCACCGAGTTCTTCGTAATGCACTTTAGCCAGCGGCGGGTACATCATTAACACCAAGCCAATCGCAATGGGAATATTGGTTGTGCCGACTGACACCGCGCTGTTAATGTTATTCACTTCAATCGGAAACGCAAAGCCGATGCCGACACCGATTGCCATTGCGGTGAAAATCCACAGCGTGAGATAGCGATCGAGAAAAGATAAACGGGGGTTTGGGCAGTTCTGTGCATTCATGA
>NQJH01000106.1 GCA_002256685.1 Methylococcaceae bacterium NSP1-2
ACAATTTAAAAGACCTGATTTTATTTGGGGATATGCTGACTTTACACCATCAAATAATCCCGATGATGATTATAAAGGTGATAGGACTTTTGTTATTGAATGTAAACGCTTAGGTAGCCCACCAAGTAAAACAACGATTTTAAATAACAAGTATGCAAGTGAAGGAATAAAACGCTTTATAGCCGATGAGCATCGTTATGGAGAAGATGAATCATCATCCGCAATGATTGGCTATATTGAAGACATGGAATTTGAAGATATTTTAACGCAAGTTAATCAAGCTATTGACCAGAAATTAAAAATAGATAAATTAGCTAAAACGACTGATTGGCAAGAAAAATCAACCACGCATCTTCACCATTCGTTTGATCGACCTTTTGAAAAATCCCCATTCACACTGCACCACCTCTGGATAGATTTAAGAGACTGTTATCCTCGTAGCTAATACCTAATTGAAACCCCCACTTTTTAAAAAAAACTAATAAAATTTGGACGGAGGTATAGCGTTTTAATTTTGTGACGTGAATGTCAACAGCCAAGACAACTCCTGTCCAGTCAATCTAGCAAAACCCTAACCATGAATCATTGTAAATACCTTGCAATGTAAGGTCTCTACAATACGCTTGACTCTTAACACTGATTTTTGCTGGAAAGTGAGAATAACGATAGATGTTGGAGTACACTTAAATATATTGTCACCACGCTAATAAGCAACTTTTGGTGGTGGGTTAAATCTGTTATTTAACAGATTATCAAAAGATAGTGTGGAGTCCAATCGCTTTAGCTATTGGCGAATCACAAAAAGCTAACGCTTTTTGACTCCAGATTTAACCCACCTCCCAACTTTTAACTAACTTATCACTGAACCGATTATGACTAGCCAATCTTCTACCGATGAACAAGCAAAAACTGTCAATCCAGCTATTGATTTGACTGCGCCCGAATGGTATTTAAACCGCGAATTAACATGGCTGGAATTTAATAAACGGGTATTGTGGGAGGCGGAAGATGAGCGCACGCCTTTATTAGAACGGGTTAAATTTATTGCTATTGTCAGTGCCAATCTCGATGAATTTTTTATGAAGCGCATCGGTGGGCTAAAACAACAAGTGGGCGCGGGCATTACTGAACTGAGTATTGATGGGCGTAGTTCGCAGCAACAAATTAGCGAATGTTATGCGCTGGTGCGTGAGATTGAAGCGAAAAAAATAACCTTATTAACGCAAATTATGGCTTTGCTTGAGCAACAGGCTATTCGTATTGTGCCTTATAACAAGCTGTCGAAAGAACAGCAAAAAATCATGCGCGAGCATTATATTCGTAATATTTTTCCACTGGTTACACCACAAGCAATTGATCCAGCCCACCCTTTTCCATTTATTTCCAATTTGGCACTGAATTTATTAGCGGGGATTTATTCCAGTGAATCCGATGATATGACGCTGGTGCGTATTAAAGTACCTGTCAATTCCAGAATAAAACGCTTTATTCAAATAGACAGTGAAAATAGCTATGTTGCCTTAGGCGACTTAATGGCTAATAATTTGGATATGTTGTTTCCGGGGATGAATGTCGCTTTTTGTGAGCTGTTTCGCGTGACCCGCAATGCCGTCACTGAAAAAGACGAAGAACAAGCCGATGATTTGTTACAAATGATTGAATCGGAATTGCGCGAACGTAAATTTGCTTCGGTGGTGCGGCTTGAAGTGTCGGAAAAGATGGGCGTGTTGCAACGCGGTAGGTTGATGGCTGAGTTAGGTTTAGACGCACAGGATGTGTTTAGCGTCGATAACTTAATGGCAATGTCGGATTTATTTCAAATTTCCTCTATCGACCGTCCTGATTTGCTTGATCCGCCGCATCATCCTTGCGACCATCCAAAACTCTTAAATGCCCCGAATATTTTTCATGCTATTCGAGATCAA
This sequence comes from Methylococcaceae bacterium NSP1-2, assembly GCA_002256685.1. Lineage (GTDB taxonomy): Bacteria > Pseudomonadota > Gammaproteobacteria > Methylococcales > Methylomonadaceae > UBA4132. The sequence continues at coordinate 1,926 of NQJH01000106.1, forward strand.
GGCACAATTTTATTGCAACACCCGTATGAATCGTTCGTGTCCACCGTTGAGCGTTTTGTCAAAGAAGCCAGCCGTGATCCGAATGTACAAGCGATTAAAATGACGCTGTATCGCACGTCATCGGGGACTAAAATTATTCAATATCTGATTGATGCTGCGTTAAACGGTAAACAGGTCGCCGTGGTGGTGGAATTAAAAGCCCGTTTTGATGAATCTGCTAATATTAAATGGGCGCATCGCATGGAAAGCGCGGGTGTGCATGTGACGTATGGCGTAGTGGGCTTAAAAACGCATAGCAAAGTGGTTTATGTGGTGCGTCAAGATTATAACGGTCTGCGCCGTTATGCCCATATTGGCACGGGTAATTATCATGCAGGCACAGCGCGGATTTATACGGATTTGGGAATTTTGACCTGCGACCAGCAAATCGGGGAAGATTTAACCGAGTTATTTAATTATCTAACCACAGGGCTAGTGCCGAAACGCAATTATAAAAGTTTGCTGCCCGCACCTAAATTATTAAAACCTAGTTTAATCAAGAAAATAGACCGCGAAATCAGCAAACATAGCGAACAAAACCCCGGCTTAATTCAATTTAAAATGAACGCATTGGAAGATGCCGATATTACTGAAGCTCTGTATCGCGCCGCACAAGCAGGCGTAAAAATTGATTTAATTATTCGTGATACTTGCCGGCTACGACCCGGTATTATAGGGCTTTCTGAGACAGTGCGAGTGATTAGTATTGTGGGACGGTTTTTAGAACATTCTCGCATTTTTTATTTTCAAAATGGCGGCGAAGAAGAATACTTTATCGGTTCTGCCGACTGCATGAAACGCAATTTAGAAAGTCGTGTTGAAGTAGTCACACCGGTACAGAAACCCGAATTACAAGCCGCGTTACGGCAAATTCTAACAGTACAATTGGATAATCAACGCAGTGTTTGGGATATGCAGGCGGACGGTCAATACAGACAGCGGCATCCTAAAGACAAACAAGATAAAATAGGCGTTCAAGAAACGCTGATTGATTTAGCCAATAATCGACTAAAAACAGCGGAAAAAGGTAAAAAGCTGAAAACGAAAGGCGCGAGACAAAAAGCGCAGGGCTAAACCGTTTTTTGATTTACACAATTCAGGACAAAATAATGCCAACTAAAAAATTTGTGACTAGCAAACCTAATTCATCCTTAATTTCTCATCTGCCCGAACAGGGCATGGAAAAAAAGGATTTTGTTGATGATTTTAAACAATATTACGTTCATTTACTGGGGCGTGATGAACACACTAGCTCGCCATTTTACGCAGGTGAAGCCTTGTCTATGGCGATTAGAGATCGCTTGATGGAGCGTTGGAAAACCACTCAGCAAACCTACAAAGACAATGAATGCAGACGAGGTTATTATCTGTCTATGGAATTTTTGATGGGACGCACACTGAGCAATGCCATGCTTAATTTGGGTATTACGGATACCGTTACTCAAGCTATGTATGACCTTGGCATTGAAATTGAAGAAATCATTTCTTGTGAACAGGATGCAGGCTTAGGCAATGGCGGTTTAGGTCGGCTTGCGGCGTGTTTTATCGATAGTTGTGCGAGCTTGCAACTGCCTGTTATGGGTTATGGGTTACGTTACGAATATGGCATGTTCACGCAAAGTATCGTTGATGGTGAGCAAGTTGAAAAACCCGATCATTGGTTACGTCACGGTAACGTCTGGGAAATTGAGCGACTGGAATATTCACATCGTATTAAGTTTGGTGGTCATGTCGAAGATCATTTGGATGAAAACGGTAAGCAACGCTTTTGCTGGGTAGGCAGTAATGATGTGTTAGCGACACCTTATGACACACCGATACCCGGTTATCAGAATGGCACAGTCAATACCTTGCGCTTATGGAAAGCAGTCGCTACCGAAGAATTCAATTTAGATGAGTTTCATGCAGGTGATTACGCGGAAGCGGTTGCGGCTAAAATTGCCGCCGAAAATATCACGATGGTGCTATATCCGAATGACAGCAGTGAAAACGGTAAAGAATTAAGATTACGGCAACAATATTTTCTAGCATCCGCTAGTTTACAGGATGTGTTGGCACATTGGATTAGTCTGTATGGCAGAGATTTTTCGCATTTTGCGGAAAAAAACTGTTTTCAACTCAATGACACTCACCCTAGTATTGCCATACCCGAACTGATGCGCCTGCTGATGGATATTCATGGCTTATCATGGAATGAGGCATGGAAAATTACCCGTGCTACGATGGCTTACACCAACCATACGCTACTACCCGAAGCACTGGAAAAATGGTCAGTCAAGCTAATGCAGCGGTTATTACCACGAATAATGGACATCATTTTTGGTATTAATGCCCGTTTTATGGCTGAAGTGGCAATGCACTGGCCTGGAGAGGGTGAGCGTTTGCGGTGTTTGTCCATTATTGAAGAAGGTGATGTGCAGCAAGTCAGAATGGCGCATTTGGCAATAGCGGGGAGTTTTTCGGTTAATGGCGTTGCGCAATTACACACGCAGTTGCTACAACAAGGTTTATTCCGTGATTTTTATGAGTTATGGCCGCATAAATTTAATAACAAAACTAATGGCGTAACCCCGCGTCGTTGGTTAGCGGGCTGTAATCCAGCACTTGCCAGTTTAATCACGGAAATGATAGGCAACAGCTGGATAACTGATTTAACGCAACTGAAAAAACTTGAGCCTTATGCTAACGATGTCAATTTTAGAAAACGCTGGCGTGATATTAAACAGGCGGCAAAAGAACGTTTAGTTGATTATAAAAAAGACAAGCATGAGGGAGAACTTCATTTCAATGCGGAGGCTTTATTTGATATTCAAGTGAAGCGCATTCATGAATACAAACGGCAGTTATTAAATGTACTCCATGTTATTCATCTTTATGATCGCATTAAAAGAGGCGATACCAAAAATTGGGTGCCAAGATGCGTACTCATCGGTGGCAAAGCAGCTCCCGGTTACATCATAGCGAAAAAAATCATCAAGTTAATCAACAATGTTTCTCATGTCATTAATGCCGACCCCGATGTAGGCGATAAATTAACTTTGTTATTTTTCCCCGATTATCGCGTGTCAGCAATGGAAAAAATATGTACGGCGGCGGATTTGTCCGAACAAATATCCACCGCTGGTAAAGAAGCCTCAGGGACAGGTAATATGAAACTGATGATGAATGGTGCGATTACCATTGGCACACTCGATGGCGCGAATATTGAAATTCGTGAAGAAGTCGGCGACGATAACTTTTTTCTGTTTGGCTTAACCGAAGAACAAATTGTCGCAAGGCGCGGACATTATGACCCATTGGCAATTATCGAAATGGATGATGACCTGCAACGTGTCATACATCTGTTGGAAGCCGCGCATTTTAATCAATTTGAACCGGGTATATTTGATGATTTAATCAATTCTATCAAATGTCCGCATGACCCTTGGATGACGATTGCCGATTTTCGCAGTTATGTTGATACCCAAAAACGGGTTGAAGATGCTTACCGCGATAAAGATCATTGGACGCGCATGAGTATTTTAAATTGCGCGAACAGCGGTAAATTTTCTACCGATAGAACGATTAATGAATACAACAGTGACATTTGGAAATTAACGCCCCAACCTGTAAAGCGTAAGTAGCATTCAATGTGGGTGCGACAGATTCGCGCCCACCCAATGAATCAGTACCTATGAATTTTTACTAAATACTTATTACCAGCCAGAGAAAACATGACTTATTTAACTATCGAAGCCTTTGTTCGTAACGCACCGCTAGTTCGTTTACAACGCCTAGCGGGCAATACTAGCAATACCCTACTCGCTAAATTAGAGGGTAATAATCCAGCGGGTTCTGTGAAAGACTTGCCCGCACTGAGCATGATTAAACACGCCGAACAACGTGGCGAAATTAAACCGGGAGATCGTTTAATTGAGGCAACCAGCGGCAATACTGGCATTGCTTTAGCGATGGTTGCCGCGATTAAAGGTTATAAAATGACCTTAATTATGCCCGATAATATGAGTGCGGAACGTAAAGCCTCGATGAAAGCCTACGGTGCTGACATTATTTTGACTCCCGCTTCTGGCAGTATGGAAGCGGCGATTGATTTGGCAAGGGAAATGGAAGCAGCGGGTAAAGGACGTATTTTGGATCAATTTTCTAACCCTGATAATCCACTTGCGCATTATGAAAGTACCGGCCCTGAAATTTGGCAAGATACTCACGGGCAAGTCACCCATTTTGTCAGTTGTATGGGAACGACCGGCACGATTATGGGAACGTCTCGCTATTTGAAAGAACAAAATACGGCGATTCAAATTATCGGTGTGCAACCTGAAGG
>NQJH01000107.1 GCA_002256685.1 Methylococcaceae bacterium NSP1-2
TATCAATGGCGGTGATGGCGGACGGATTGAAACCTCAGGGCATTGGCTGAATGTTGAGGGTATTTCAGTCAATACCACAACACATAAGGGTCAAGCAGGAACGTGGCTACTTGATCCTTATGATGTCACTATTAGCAATCCTAACGATATTAATGGTGTATTTGGCACGGGCGTATGGACACCGACAGGAACTGGCTCTACTGTTAGCGCAACAACCATTGAAGCGGCTCTGAATGGCGGAACGTCTGTCAATATTACAACGACGGGTGCAGGTGTGGAAGCAGGCGATATTACGGTAGCGTCCAGCATCAACAAAACGGTGGGGGGAACCGCTAACCTATTTCTTAATGCCGATAACAGCATTATTTTCGGTGCTGGTATTGGAATCAGTTCGACGAGTAATTTACTCAATGTTGTTCTCAACGCCGATACTGACAATAGCGGTGCAGGTAATATTCGCATGGGTACGGGTTCATCCATTCTCAGTAACGGAGGCAATATCATCCTAGGCGGGGGTATCTGTTCGGTATCAAGCTGTAATGGTTATGCGGTTGGAACGGCAGGTTTGAATCCACAAAATCGCGGTATTCAATTAAATAATGCCACCCTCGATGCACTGGGAGGGAATATTTTCCTAAAAGGTCAAGGGGCTAATACCGTCTCTAGCAATAACTTTGGTGTCGATATAGTAGGCAGTAGTCTTCTTAGAACGCTAGGCACTGGCAGTATTTCGATTGATGGTGTGGGTGCAGGTAGTGGTGGTGCCAATGGGGGCGTTAATATACAGGGTGAAGGGATTAGCATAACCACAGCGGATGGTTTAATTGACATCAAGGGTCAAGGCTCAAATGGCGGCGACTTTGGCAATTATGGCGTTAATGTGAATCAGCTGGCTACTATTCAAAGTACCGGCGCAGGTGCGATTAACATTAATGGCAAAGGTGGTAACAGTGCGAGCGGTACTAGCAATGGCGGTGAAAACGGTGTGTGGATAATTGGTAATTCAACAATAGCCGCAACCAACGGTACGATAGATATTACGGGTACAGCGGGTAGCTCGCTTTCAGGGGCTAATACTGGCATGGTATTAACTGGTAATATTATTTCATTGGGTGCAGGTGCGATAACCCTTAAGGGTATCGGTAATGGAATCGGTAGCACAGGACTTGACATCAGTAGCTCTAACATAGGCTGGTCAGGAACAGGGGCAGTGCCTACAGGTGACATTTCCCTTAGTGCAAGTGCCGCAGGTAGCACGGATAGCATTCGACTTTCTTCTGCGACGCGTATCGAAAGTCTTGGGAAACTGTTGTTGTTTCCAAACGGAGGAACCTTGGCTGGCGGCGCGGGAATATTTAACTTGGATGCGACCGAGTTAAGTTTCATTCAACCGGGCTTTAGTAATATTACCGTTGGAACGACCACAGGTAATATCAATGTTGGCGCAACTGGTTGGACATTACCCATAGGGAGTAATTCGCTGACTTTGGAAAATACAGGGCTGGGTAATATTTATTTAGGCGGTGTTATTTCTTCTCCGAGTGATGTCACGCTAAAAACGGACGGTTCAATCATTGATGAGCATGTGGGGACGGATATTATTGCTAACTTCCTAGACATCACCGCAGGAGCCGGTATGAGTGTTGACATGGACGTGAACATGTTAAAAACGGTTAATAATTCCACGGTCAATGGTTCAGCATTAAGAAACTTTCGCGCCTCGCAATTAAACGTATTTTCTTTAAGTGATGCCTCTGTCGGTACGGCTATAGCAGGTATTCAATTGTCCAGCCTTGGTGATATTAATATTTCAGGGGCAATTCAAGCTAATTCCAATCTATTCATTAAATCGACTGGAAATATTTTATTTGGAAATACGATAAGTTCCTCAGTCGGTCCACTGAATGTTACTTTTCAATCTGATTCAGATGGCATCAACGGTGGCGCTATCGAGAGTAATTTTGGAAACATTAATAGTAATGGGGGGGATATTACCTTGGCAGGGGGCGTAGACGTTACCACAGGGTATGCACAAGGTGACGAATTGCATCCAACAGGCATACGCCTAAATTACATGGCGTTAAACTCAGGCGGTGGCAATATTGTGGTGCGTGGTAAGAGTAGTGATGGATTAGCGTTCTCTACTGCTGGCAGCGAACAAAATAATGGCGTTTACATTACTGGAAACAGTTCTATCGACGCGGGTACAGGCACAATCAACATAGAGGGTGTTGCGCAACAAACACCTAATCCGAATGTCAGTAGTGATAATTCCAATGGTATTGAAATAGGTAATGTTGGCTTAATAACCATTCAATCAGCTAATAGCGCGGCGAATGCAATTCGCTTAACTGGAACAGCGAATGTGAATTTATTCACACCAGAAGGCTATGGTGTTTTGATTAATTCGCCATTACCGACAGACAGCCCTCTGCCTAAGGGAACGAATATTGCGGGCATGATAACGATTGCTGCAACAGGTGGCGGTGGTATTACCGTGACAGGAAGTAGTAATAAAGAGGCGGGTGTTCATATCGATAACAATGCCAGTATTCTTGCTAACAGTGGCAAAATTACTTTAGACGGTGCAACCACAGGATCAAACCGTTCTGCTGTCGAAAGCACCGGCATACTCGGACAACAAGCTGATTCTTTAGTACCGACCTCCAGTAGCGATATTGATATTATTGCCGATAGTCTTAATTTAACGACCTCCTCGCTAGTAGGAACACCGCTTATTAGCGATAGAATAAATTCCACAGGAATTTTGACCATCAAACCTAAAACCGCCAATCGCCCAATGACGATACAAGCGGGTGAGGGTGATAACAGTCAGCTCTATGTTAATACTGCCTTATTTGGGGCGGGTCTGCCTATTTCAGCTAATTTCTCCAAAATTGTTTTCGGCTCATCAACAACGGGAATAATGAACGTAAGTGGTTTAAATTTTGTCGATACCTACAATGTTGATTTATTGACAGGGAGTGATTTAACGCTCGCTGATACCACGGTCACAGGGATAAACAAGGTATTAAGCATTGCTACAATAGGCGGTGGAACCGTCACGAGTACGGGGATCTTGAATGTGAGTAACCTACTACTCAACGGCACGAGTGCAAATTTTCTGTTACATAACCCAGCAAATACCATCAATACAAGTGGCAGGAATTTTAGGTAGTGGATCGTTGAATCTAAAAAATAGCCAGACATTGACGGTAGGCACGATTAATGGCATTCATGGCATAGACCCGACAGGGACGGGAACGGTCACTATAGAAACCTTAGGAGCAACCTCCGATTTAATTCTGGATCAACCCATTATCACAGCCGATGGCAATATTATCTTGGCGGCGGGGCGAGATTTTATTAATAATGTATTACCCATTAATTCAGGCATTTCTATTACAGGCACGGGGCAATACTTTGTTTATTCAAACAATCCAACTAACTCAGTTGAAGGGATGCTTAACTATAATAAGCATTACAATCAAACCTATACCACAGGCGTTGTGCCTTTTTATGCAGGAGCGGGTCATTGGTTTTTCTATGCAATCGCGCCCCAGTTGTTAGTCGCACCCGATTTGAAAACCATCACTTATGGCGACGCACTTACTTATACACCGACTTACACCGGCTTTATTGATGGCGATACCACAACCACTGCGGGTATTTCAGGAACAGCCGTCTTTGATACACTGGGGTCAACGTCAACATCAGGGAATTTTATTGTAGGTTTGCACGATGCTGTCTATAACGCTTCTTTCTCTTCTTTGCTAAGTAGTCTAGGTTATCGCTTTGCTGATAACAGTGGCTCTATTAATGAGCTAACAGTTACCCCCTTAACGCTTGTTGTTGAGGGCATTAGTGCCAATAGCAAAGTGTATGACAGCACGACTAATGCTACGTTAAGCGGTACAGCCTTTGTTACGCCGCTTGCTTTTGATAGCGTTAATCTAGGTGGTACAGGGATTGGTCTTTTTGATTCACCCAATGTGGGTAACAACAGCGTCACAGTGAGTGGCTACCACCTCAGAGGTGCAGATGACGATAATTACTTATTACAATTTCCACGCCTGATAGCTAACATTACCCCAGCAACACTGACTTACACAGCAAACGCAAGTAGTCGTGTTTATGGTTCTATTAATCCTATTTTCTCAGGCACAGTAACAGGATTTGTAGGTGGAGAAACCATCGATACCGCGACCACTGGTTTACTCGACTTTACTAGCACCGCAACGGTCCTCAGTGCTATTGGTAATTATGCCATCATAGGCTCTGGATTGACTGCCAACAATGGCAATTACCTCTTTATTCAAGCGGCAGCTAATAACACCGCGTTAAAAATCACCCCAGCGGTCATATTTGCACGACCATTTGTAACTCCAATTATTCCACCAGTTGTGCCACCATTTGTAACTCTAATTATTCCGCCAGTTGCAACTCCAGTTGAACCCGTTATTCAAACTAACCTTGTGAATAACTCAACCTTATTGACTTCACAGCTTACCTCATTACAGGATTCGACAACGTTTTTGCATTGGTATCAACAAAAACCACAAACTTATACTAAAGACTTTGAATTAATCGAGGTGGAAAATGGCGGTATAAAATTAGCGAAGGGATGGCAAATGCACATAGAATTCCCCGTCAATTCCTGTGCGCCAACGGCAACTAACCCGTCGAAATCATGAATTTCAGAGTCTTTTCTGTGGGTTTAGTTTTTGCACGTCTTATTTATTGAACTTTTTCTACAGAATATCAACCAAAGGGGTTAAAGTATTCAGATACAAATTTAAGGTTGCTGACACAAAATGAATAAGCCCTTCGCTAACTAATAAAAAAATAACTTAGTGGCGGTGTGAATTCATAAAGTTTTGAGTTATTTTAAATAACTTAGGATGAAGTCAGCGTTATTTTGACGAGTGGTGTGGTCTCACTTGACCCTAGTGATAATCTAGGGGCGAGGTGACGAAATAGGGAATCGTACCGCTCTTCACTCGGTGTAAGTGACCGAGAATTGAATAGACAGAAGGTATATCATGCGATCATCATTACTATTAATTTTAAAGATTCTTCTCACTGCGTCTTTGTTAGCTCAGGCGGGTGAATCTTTGGCAATTTCTAGCAAGATAACTAGCTCAAAAAAAGGCGTAAAAAAAAATAGTTTGCATAATTCAGGTAATGTTTGGGAGCGTATTCGTTTTGGAATGCAAATTCCCATATTCAGTCCGACATCAGCTACATCCGCTACACCTGCACAAAGTTTGCCATCCAATTCAACTATCGCTCAAAAAAATATATTAATCAAAACCACAATATTACCCGCACTGCACCATGATGATGCAAATCGTATCAAGCTCACGGCGGTTAATCGCATGGATAATCAAATTAAAATTAAGTCTCGCCTTTCTTCAAGCTTGATACAAAAACAAATCAGCGATTACGCAAATAATAGCCAGTCAGACGCGTCGCTATCGGCATCCGCACAGCCTCGTATTCGTACACGCCTTGAATTTCATCCTCGAACAAACAAGCTGGATGATAAAGTACCGACAGAAGCTGTTGCTAAACGTACGCCTCTCATCGCAGAAACAGTCACCACTGTATCCGCAGAAACCGAGCAAAAACTAGCGAAGTCGCCAGCAGAAAAAAATACCGCTGAAAAGGAACAACGTACTACTAAGCTAGCAACTATTAATGAACGAATCGGCAAGCAGATTGCTTGGTATGGGCAACGCCCCGCTTATTTGCAACAAGTCGCAGAACGAGCGCGACCTTATCTTTATCATATCGTCAGTGGACTCAGTGCTAATCATTTACCTGCTGAGCTGGTGTTATTACCCATCGTCGAAAGTGCTTATCAGCCAACGGCACAATCACCAAAAAGTGCGGCAGGACTTTGGCAATTTATTCCTAGCACTGGGCTTGATTTCGATTTAGCACAAAGTGACCGCTATGATGGCAGGCTAGATATTGACGCATCCACACAAGCGGCGATTCGTTATTTATCAGTGCTAAAACGGCATTTTAATGGCGATTGGCTATTGGCTTTAGCCGCTTACAATTGTGGTTTAGGTCGAGTGGATGATGCCATTAGTAGCAATCGAGCGAATGGACTACCGACGGATTACTGGTCATTACACTTGCCAGAAGAAACCCAAGACTATGTGCCACGCTTTTTAGCGTTATCCAGTATTTTTGCTAATCCTGCGAATTATGGCTTGAAACTGCCTTCCATTAAAAATGAACCTTACTTTGTCAAAGTGAAGGTGGATCGACAATTCGATATTGATTACTTGTCGAAAAAGAATCTTTCTACCATTGCCGAACTGGCTAATCTCAGTTACGACCAGTTTATTCAGCTTAATCCCGGCTACCTCAAACCAACACTAGAAACGGATAGTCCTTTTACCTTACTGCTGCCAGCAACAAATGCTAAGCATCTTAACCAGCACCTCAGCCATGTTGAGCACTTCTTAACCGAGCCTAGTGTACTCATGACCACCGCCTCTTTACAAAAAAGAGTGCGAGCCGAGGAAACGCAAAAAACCCTGCCTACTGCGATAGCGTCATCGCTAACCGATAAACTACCCAGATTTACTAGCCCACTGTTATCGCTGAATCTCAAGACTAATCAAACCACACCGCGTATAACCAGCCAACCTGTACTTATTAATTTCCAAGCACTCACAGTAGGCAGGGCTGAATCACCTAAAAATGATGCGATGACTGCCACTTAAACCTCACAGGCTCTATATCGATTTCAGAGGCTTTTTTATGTCAGTTAAAATACGCTGACTATCTATTATTGGAACATCAAATAAGCGTTCAAATTCTGCGGCAGAAACGGGTTTGGAGAATAGATAGCCTTGCCCGTAAAACACCGCATTGGTCATGGTATAATTTCCAATGTGTGTTTCAAACGCACATTTGAAGTAATGCCTAGAAAGTGGGTTTTTATCCCTGTTTAGTAATATATGGTACACCGCTCTTAGGGTTTAATCCTATCGCTTTGCCTGACCTCCAATTGGACATGACTTAAACAACAACTGTTTCGCAAATACCTATCGTACCGTCAAACAACGCAATCCAATAAAATTCCCATGAAGCTAGAAGAAAATAAAACACAGACATTTCGTTGGCGAACTTGGCTGCTTCTCGTGCTTCTCGCATTCTCCGTAGCCGTTTATTTTATCTACCCTTTTGATAGTAAAGCCACGCAGGAAGTGGATAAAAAAGCCGATAAAAAAGGTAAAGGTATGTCATCAGTTACCGCAGAACCTGTCATATTGGCGGACGTGCCTATTTACTTAAACGGTTTAGGCACAGTGACCGGCTTACGCACGGTGACAGTGAGATCGCGTGTCGATGGTGAATTATTGCGCGTACTTTATAAAGAAGGCGCGATGGTTAAAGAGGGCGATTTATTAGCTGAAATAGACCCGCGCAACTATCAAATTCAACTCATGCAGGTGGAAGGTCAATTACTGCGTGATGAAGCCCTGTTAAAAAATGCCGAACTGGATGCAGACCGCTATAAAACACTATTAGCCCAAGATTCTATCGCCGCTCAACAAGTTGCCACCCAAGAATCATTGGTTAAACAATATCAAGGCACGGTTGCAACTGATAAAGCCTTAGTCGCTAATGCCAAACTGCAACTGAGTTACACGCGAATTACCGCGCCAATTAGCGGACGATTGGGCTTACGCTTAGTGGATCAAGGCAATATTATCAAAGCATCCGATACCGCTGGACTAGCCGTAATTACCCAAATTCAACCCATTTCAGTGGTGTTCACTCTACCAGAAGACGCGCTACCTGCTGTCATGCCATCATTAAACACAGGTAAGCCATTGGCTGTTGAGGCGTTTGACCGCAGTGGTAAAAATAAACTCGCCGTAGGGCAATTACTGGCAGTGGATAATCAAATCGACCCCAGCACCGGAACGGTAAAATTAAAAAGTCAATTTGCCAACACCGATGGTGCGTTATTTGTGAATCAGTTTGTCAATGTGCGTATGTTGATGGAAACCCTGCATTCAGTGCCGATTATTCCTAGCTCGGCGGTGCAAAATGGCGAAAAAGGCAGTTTTGTTTATGTCCTAAAAGACGATCAAACCGTGACCGTGCGACCTGTCAAATTAGGCACAGTGAACGGTGAAAACGTAGCCGTATTGGAAGGGCTTAAAGCACAAGAGTTAATTGTTATTGATGGCACCGATAAACTACGCGAAGGCGCGAAAGTTAAACGGGTGACAAATGAGCCAATACCTGAGAATAAAGGTTCAAAGTCGAATCATGGTAAGTAAGCGTTTATAGTTTCCAATCAGAAGACTCACTGCTCACAGACAGGAGTCCAATAGCTTTAGCTATTGCAGTAAAAATACCGACCCTATCATAGGATAACTCCAATTCTTAACGGTAAGCTCTACGCCATTTATTTCAACGGAATAGGCAAAAACTGCGACCACTTAGCTTCGCCGCCGATGTCGTCGGCACTGGGGATTTCTGAGTTATGCCAGCCGCCGCCTAAGGCTTTGACTAGTAGGACGGCGGATTGTAATTGTTGGCTTTGTAAGTCTACAGCGGTTTTTTCATTATTCAATGCAACACCTTGGGCAACCATCACATTGAGATAATTCACCATCCCTGCTTTATATTGATTGTCGATTAAAGCGACCGATTCACGCGCTGCCGTTACTGCTTTTTGTTGGGTTTCAATTTCTTCGGCTAATAAATGCAGGCTGGAAAGCTGGTCTTCGACTTCTTGAAAACTCACTAATACGCTTTGTCGATACGCGGCAACGCTGGCATCGAATCCGTTGATTGCCGCTTCCATTTGTGACCCGCGCAGCCCACCATCAAATAATGGCAACGCCATTGCCGCAGGACCTAACGCCCAATAACGCGCGGCGGTGGATAATAACGACGATAGCTCGCGGGATTGTGTGCCTTTAGTTGCTGATAGGGAAATGGTGGGAAAATACGCGGCTTTGGCAACGCCGATTTGTGCATTGGCTGCTGCGACTTGGCGTTCAGCAACGGCTATATCGGGACGGCGTTCTAATAGTTCTGACGGAATCGCCACAGGAATGGCGGGTACGGTGGCTTTGAATGACGCAGATGCAATGCTCAGTTCAGCAGGTGCTTTGCCAATTAATACCGCAATCGCGTGTTCTAGTTTAGCTCTGGCGATTTGTACATCAACCGCTTGTGCTTGAGCAGAAGCGAGTTGCGTTTGTGCTTGCGTGATGTCAGGTTTGCCGATTACGCCAGCGGCGTAGCGGTTTTGGTTGATAGTCAGGATTTTTTGATAGGCGATGATAGTGTCATCGAGTAATTTCTTTTGTGCATCTAAACCGCGCAGTTGAAAGTAATTTTGTGCTAGCAAGGCATGAGTGGATAGCCGTAACGCTTGCAATGTCGCAT
>NQJH01000108.1 GCA_002256685.1 Methylococcaceae bacterium NSP1-2
AAAGAAAAAGGCTGGGAAGGCTGTTTGAGTGTGCCAAGTATTCGCGCGTTAGTTCCCCGCTATACGGCAATAAAAATTCACTATGTAAATGAACAAGGCGATGAGCAAGTCGCAGAATTAGACGGCTTTGTGGCGCGGGTTTTTCAACATGAATTCGACCATCTACAAGGTAAAGTATTTTTAGACAGCGTCGAGAGTAATCAAGATATTTTTGCGGAAAGCGAGTATTTAAAAATTTGCTGATTATTTTAAGGCTCAGCAATCACGGTATTGACTAACTCACCAATGCCTTCAATTTCAATACGCACGGTTTGCCCGACTTTTAAATAGCCACGCGGCGACATTTTTACGCCGACACCGCTGGGCGTTCCTGTGCTAATGACATCACCGACTTCTAAAGTCATCGCTGCGGATAAGTAAGCCACCATTTCATAACAATTAAAAAGCATTTGTGAGGTGTTGGCATTTTGTCGTAGCTCATCATCCACCCATGTTTTTAAAGTTAGATTATGCGGGTCGCTGATTTCATCGGTAGTGACTAGCCACGGACCTAATGGACCGCAGGTATCGAAGGATTTACCAATCATCATGGTCGGTGAATGGGATTGCCAATCACGCACGGTCACATCATTGGCAATCATAAAGCCTGCAATCACGTCACGCGCCTTTTCAACGGGGACATGACGACAGCGTTGCCCAATCACAAATGCCAGTTCGCCTTCATAATCCAATTTATCGGACACTTTTGGCATCTCAATTGCATCACCTGAACCGATGACACAAGTATTTTGTTTAGTAAAAAAACTCGGATAATCTGGTTTAGCCTTGCCTGTTTCTGCAATATGGTCGGCATAATTTAACGCAATCGCTAAATATTTAGGCGGTCTGGGAATAGGGGAGTGAAGTTTGACAGCTGCTAACGCAAGTCGGTGTTGACCGCTGTCTATTAATTGCTGCATAGCGGCTAAAGAGCCAGCACCTGCACTCAAAAATTCAATCATTGTGCTAGGAATATCAGCACTGCCAACGCTATCAATCACCGTATCATCGACTACTGCACCGACTCGCGTTTGATTTTGATAAGTAAAGGTTACTAACTTCATTTATTACTGCTCCTTAAAGTAATTATCCAGCCATACTTAAATAGCGTTCGCCGGTGTCATGTACAATCGTTACCACGACTTTACCCGCACCTAATTTTTCAGCGACACGCAACGCCGCGCAAATGCTTGCGCCCGATGAAATGCCCGCTAAAATGCCTTCTTCTACTGCCAATGAATGACGCATGGCGAAGGCTTCGCTGGTACTCACTTGTTCGATGCCGTCTAAAATATCAGTGTTAAGATTTTTGGGAATAAAACCTGCACCGATGCCTTGAATTTTATGCGGACTGTGTTTACCGCCTGAAATGACGGGTGATTCTGCTGGCTCTACGGCAATCACTTGAAACTCAGGTTTTCTGGCTTTAATCACTTCGGCAACGCCAGTAATTGTGCCACCCGTACCAACACCACAGACAAACGCATCAATCGTGCCTTCCGTTGCTGCCCAGATTTCTTCAGCAGTGGTTTGTCGGTGTATTTCAGGATTCGCTGGATTTTCAAACTGTTTAGGCATAAACGCGCCTTCAGTGTTCGCAATCTCTAAGGCTTTATTAATTGCTCCCGTCATGCCTTCGCTACCCGCTGTTAATACGACTTCCGCGCCGTATAAAGCCAGCAATTGCCGTCTTTCTATGGACATCGTTTCAGGCATGGTTAATATGCAACGATAACCGCGTGCTGCGGCGACCAGTGCTAAGGCAATGCCGGTATTTCCTGAAGTTGCCTCAACAATTGTGCCGCCTGCGGCTAATTCGCCAGACTTTTCAGCCGCAACAATCATTGCTAAACCAATTCGGTCTTTGACTGATCCGCCCGGATTAGCCGATTCTATTTTTACATAAACATCAGCACTGCCGTTTTTAACAATACGCTGTAATTTAACCAGTTTAGTGTTACCAATTAAATCAGCAATCGTTTGATTAATCATTGTTTTTCTCCGTATGAGGTTGTTTAAAAAAGCGGGTTGATGTTAAGCGCGGTCACCAGTAAATACAAGCATTAAAACCGTCGTGACCACGCTAGTTGAAATGAGAGCTGATACATTTGTAAATCAATGGTTTGACTAGGGCTGAGCGGATTCGCGCCAGATACTGTCTTATTTGGTGAATACATAAAAGCAAAACTGAGATCATCTTTGTCGCTCAAAGTACGGCTAAATCCTGTGGTCAAATGCCACTCTTGTACGCCGGGAGCTAACACATTGAAGAGCACTTGTGACTTAGGAATCGGTTGTTCGCCATAACTAACACCTGCCCGCCATGTCCAGTTTTTGTTTTGCTTCCATTGCGTACCTAGCTTAAATACCGTCATGTCTTTCCAGCCAAACCCCGCGCCTTGATTATTGCCTAATTGTGCGGTTTGTAGATTAGGTAACAGCGGGTTATGGACTGATTTTATACTGCTATAGCGAATATGCTCTACATCAAAAGCGGCGGTGATGCTGTCGTTTATATCCCATGCTAAGCCTGCATTAATGCTTTCTGGAATATCAAAATCACCCTGTTCCGCAAATAGCCCTGCATAATCGTTGAACGGTGTCATAAAAATGCGGCTTTTGTAAGACGCACCTAAATGCAGTCTTGGCAGTATTTCCACTAAGCCACCAACACGCACACCCCCACCATAGGAATAATCACGTCCTAAGTCAGAAAGATGTTGTGGATCGCTGGAAAATGCGCCGAAAGAATTGAGTCCCCGCGCTTTAAAAGATTGCACAGCAAAAATCGGCGCGATACCCACAGACACTTTATTATTGGCGAAACTGTGTGCATAACTGGGGCTAATGAACGCTTGTGCTAAATCAATGCCTGTTCTGCCTGCACAGAAAGTGCCTGACCCACCGATTGGGCAAGTTTGGCTGAAAAAGTCTGGATAATTGGTATTCATACCACCGTTACCAAAAATCGTTAAGCCGACGGATTGATTAGCGTCTAACTTATAATTCAAGCCTATCGTTGGTATAGGGAAGTAATTACTACCGCTATCCACTGTACCAGAATTGAGTGGGAAAGCACCTTGTGCCATAGTGGGCGTACCTTGTACGCTATATTCTCGCCGTGGACTGAACAATTCTATTTCCAAATCCAGCCGATTACCAACAAATACCATCCCTGCTGGATTCACTGCTGCTGCCATTGCATCTTGAGGAAAAGCCGCACCTACTCCACCCATTGCTTTACTGCGTGCGCCATAACCGTGCGCAAAATAACCGTTAGTTGCTTGTGATACAGCGGGGAATAACAGCATCATGGCGACAACACTCGCTGATAGACTCGGTTGTCGCGTGATGATTTTACTGCGTGACGAATTAAAATTTTTTAACCACATAAACTTGTCTCTCTACATTATTTTTTTAATAGTGAGAAACAGTTTAGAGTGAGTTTACTTAGTTAAGAAAACGATATTATTCGATTAGGGTATTCAATAAATAGATATAGCGATTTTAAATTTGAAGCCAGACCGCTGAGGTTTTAAAAACCTCAACGGTCTATTTTAACTGTTCGCCAATGCTTGCAAAGGCGCGGTGTAGGGCAAATCAAAGGCATTCGCTACTGCCGCATAAGTCACTAAACCACGATAGGTATTAAGACCTTTTTGCAATGTTTGGTTATTGCGGACTGCCTCTAAACCGTTGTCAGCTAACAGTAAGGTATACAACGCGGTTTCATTATTCAATGCGAAGGTACTGGTGCGCGGTACTGCACCGGGCATATTGGCGACACAATAATGCACAATTCCATCGATTTCATAAGTAGGGTTACTGTGCGTGGTCGGGTGTGTGGTTTCTATACAGCCGCCTTGATCGACAGCGACATCAACAATCACTGCGCCTTTGCGCATAGTCGGCAACATATCTCGCGTAATTAAACACGGAGCGCGACCACCGGTAATTAACACAGCACCGATGACCAAATCCGCTTGAACAATTGCCTCTTCGATGGTGTATTCATTACTACTGCGCGTTTGTAATTGCCCACGGTAAATATCATCCAAGTATTTTAAGCGTTCATGACTGACATCTAACACCGTGACTTGCGCCCCTAAACCAACGGCAATACGCGCCGCATTGGTGCCGACAATACCACCACCTAGAATAACTACATTGGCAGGGGCAACGCCCGGAACGCCACTGATTAAAATACCGCGTCCGCCATGACTTTTTTGTAAATAGGTTGCGCCGACCTGAGTCGCCATACGTCCTGCCACTTCGCTCATCGGTATCAGCAAAGGCAGTTGACCGGTGCTCATTTGTACGGTTTCGTAAGCAATGCCTGTGGTTCCCGTTTTCAATAACACATCGGTCAATGGCTTATTTGAAGCGAGATGCAGATAAGTAAATAGAATTAAATCGTCACGCAAATAACCATACTCTGAGGCAATCGGCTCTTTGACTTTAACGACTAATTGCGCTGCCCATGCTTCTTCTGCGGATGCGACAATTTGCGCGCCCCCCGCTTGATATTCTTCATCCGAAATCGAGCTACCCAATCCCGCGCCACTTTGTACTCGAACTGTATGTCCGCGTCGAACTAAAGAACTGACCACCCCCGGTGTCATGCCAACACGATTTTCGTTATCTTTAATCTCTTTAGGTAGTCCAATTAACATAGTTTTTCACCTGATTTTTTAATTAGAAGTCGATGTTACGCGTAATAGTCTTAGCTCAAACCGCCGAGGTCTTAAAACCTCGGCGGTTTATTTAATGATGCGCAACATCAGTTGTTAAATTGTACCGCTAAACAAATTCCTTAGCCGCAATCAATAATTCCTCAATGAAATGCTGGCTGAATAAGGGTAGGTAATTGTGTTTTAAATAGGCTATTTTGGTGCAAGAGCTGGGTATAAGATGTGCTAAGTTGTGAACGACTAAATCTTGATCTATTAGCGCATCATAAGCGATGTCTGCAATCAAGCCTACACCTAAGCCTAAGCGAACATAGGTTTTTATTACATCAGAATCGGCTGCCGCCAGCACAATATCCAACTCTAAGCCTTTGGCTGTAAAGGCTTTATCAATGGTTGATCGTCCTGTAAAACCAAAGTTATAAGTGAGAATAGGATAAGACGCTAAACGTTCCAGTGTGATGTCGCCGTCATTTAAAGGATGATTGTGTGGCACAACCACCGCGTGATGCCAGTCGTAACATTTTTCCAGCACTAAGTCGGTCTCTTGATCCACTCTTTCCGTACAAATAGCAATATCAGCTTTGCGGGTATGCAGTTGGTCGATGAGTTGCTCAGGCGAAGCTTGCACCATATAGATACTGACATTGGGATATTTTTTACGAAACCGTTGTATGGCCATCGGCAAAAAATATTTCGCTTGCGTGTGAGTCGTGGCAATGTGCAATGTACCTTGATTGCTATCAAGAAAATCTGCTGCAATGGTTGTGATGTTGTTTTTGGCTTGATTGATAACGGCGACTTCGTCCATGATGCGTGTGCCTAATGCAGTCATGCCAGACAATTTTTTGCCTTGGCGTTCAAACAAGGGCGAGCCTAATTCTTCTTCAAACAGTTGTAACTGGCGACTGACTGCCGATTGCACAACGTGCATTTTTGTGGCAGCCTTTGACAGGTTTAACTCAGTTTCTTGTAATACGCGGAGTAGTTCTATTTGGCTTAAGTTCATGATGATTAATACAGGTTTTTTCGTTGCCCCGCGCCGCGTCACTGCCATTAAGTTAAGAATAAAAAACATGCTGGAGTAACACGCTTTAGCTATTTTTACGGCAATAGCTAAAGTTATTAGACTCCTGTTGTTGTTTAACTTAATTTAGTGCCGCACCGCGTGGGAATACAGTTTCAACACGCTGCGTTGAGTAATAGACCGCAGCGCAGGGGGTATAAAATCCCACGCAACGCGTGGGAACTAGGTAACATTAGGCAGCATGAAACCAATGCGCGTGGCGTATGTGTAAATCCACTTTATCACCTTTATCCAATTGTAAACGCTTGAACTGTTCATTGGGCATTTCAGCATAAATGATTTCAGGCGAGCCATTCACGCCTTTTTTAGCCAATTCAATACGAATCAACGCACCCAAATGTTGCCAATCTTTTAAGGTTGCTGATGCCGCACTGTCACCATTTGATTTGGTAATTTCAAGGTCATGCGGACGCACATGTACGGTATTAGCGGCTTGCGGATTAATCACTATCACATTGGTATCACCGATAAAACGTGACACAAATTCATTGGCTGGATTATCGTAAATGTCGCTAGGTGTGCCTTGTTGTTCAATCACTCCATGATTAAACACCACCACGCGACTGGCAACTTCCATTGCTTCTTCTTGGTCATGCGTCACAAAAATACTGGTGACATTTAAGTTTTCATGCAAATGCCGTAGCCACTGGCGCAAATCTTTACGCACACTGGCATCTAACGCGCCAAACGGTTCGTCCAATAATAAGACTTCGGGTTCAACGGCTAACGCCCGTGCTAAGGCAATCCGTTGACGTTGTCCGCCTGATAATTGGTCGGGATAACGGTCATGTAACCAATCCAATTGCACCAGTTCTAATAGCGCGTGAACTTTTTTTCGAATCTCGGTTTCGTTAGGGCGTTGTTTACGCGGCTTAACGCGTAAACCAAATGCGATATTTTCAAACACGGTCATGTGTCGAAACAGGGCATAGTGTTGAAACACAAAACCAACCCCGCGTTCACGAACGTCTTTATGGGTTTTATCTTCGCCTTTTAATAGCACTTGTCCGCTGTCAGCACGTTCTAAGCCGGCAATAATGCGCAGTAGCGTGGTTTTACCGCAACCTGAAGGACCTAATAAAGCAACTAATTCGCCTTCGGCAATTTCTAAATTAATGTTGTCGAGTGCGGTAAAATTACCGAAATGTTTAGAAATGTTGTTTAAAATAATGCTCATAAAATCTCTTCGTTAATATTAACTAGACGGTAACGTTAGACTAGCGCGATCACGCTGCTGCTGCCATTCTAAAAAGCTTTTTAACACCAGTGTCACGATGGCTAACACAGTCAATAAAGACGCAGCAGCAAACGCGCCGACGGCGTTGTATTCGTTATAAGTATTTTCTACATGCAAGGGCAGGGTGTTAGTTATCCCTTGTATATGCCCTGATACCACCGACACCGCGCCGAATTCACCCATTGCCCGGGCATTACATAACACCACGCCATACAACAAACCCCATTTAATATTCGGCAAAGTCACGCGCCAAAACATGGTCCAACCATTCGCGCCTAACGATAAGGCGGCCTCTTCTTCTTCGTTACCCATTTCCTGCATTAACGGAATCAGCTCACGCGCTACGAAAGGGCAGGTAATAAACAGCGTTGCCAAGACGATGCCCGGCACTGCGAAAATAATTTTAATGTTATTGGCTTGTAACCATTCGCCAAACCAACCTTGCGCACCAAAAAGTAACACGAAGATTAAGCCAGCGGTCACTGGCGACACAGAAAACGGTAAATCAATTAAGGTGGTCAATAGACTTTTACCCGGAAACTCAAAACGGGCAATTGCCCACGCCGAAGCGATACCAAACACAGTCGTCAATGGTACGCAAATTAACGCCACCAATAAGG
Organism: Methylococcaceae bacterium NSP1-2; assembly: GCA_002256685.1. GTDB lineage: Bacteria > Pseudomonadota > Gammaproteobacteria > Methylococcales > Methylomonadaceae > UBA4132. Next base: position 7,672 of record NQJH01000108.1, read on the forward strand.
TCAATTTTACTGCCGCCGTATTGTTATATTCCGTTAACTCATTGGTATAACCTTCCCAACCTTTGGCAAAGGCTTCAAAAAAAATAGTCACTAAAGGTAAAATTAAAAACAAACTTATGACTAATAGTGTTAACCCAGTCAAGGTATAACGTACCCACGTCGGATCATTGACAGCAATTTTTGCGATTTTTTGCGCGTTCATAAGCACTCCATTATGATAATTGTTCAGTAGTGACCAGAGCGGGGACGGGTGAATCTCTTTCTGAGGTAACACGTCTGCGTAGTAACATTTGCAATAAATTAATGGTGAGTAATATCACAAATGAGACGAGTAACATGGTCAATGCCAACGCGGTCGCGCCTTCATAATCGTATTGTTCCAATTTGGTAATAATCAGTAGCGGCACAATTTCGGACACATAAGGCAGATTACCTGCGATAAAAATCACTGAACCGTATTCGCCGACACCTCTTGCAAATGCCATTGCAAAACCCGTCAACGCGGCTGGAAACACATTAGGAAAAATAATACGTTGAAAAATCTGCCAACGGGTTGCACCCATTGAAGACGCGGCTTCTTCCATACTGGCATCGATTTCTTGTAATACTGGTTCAATAGTACGGACGATAAACGGCAAGCCAATAAAAATCAGCGCGATAACAATTCCCGCTGGAGTGAATGCCACTTTAAAACCTAGCTCAGTTAACGGCTTACCAATTAAGCCATTGGGTGCGTACAAAGAAGCCAACACGATACCCGCAACCGCCGTCGGCAATGCAAACGGTAAATCAATAATCGCATCGAAAAAGCGTTTAGCAGGTAGCGAATAACGCACCAACGTCCACGCAATAATAAACCCAAAAACCAAGGCAATCGCCGCCGCCAATAATGCTGCTAAAAAGCTCACACTAAACGCCGCCTGTACACGATCATTGCTGATAATATGGATATAACCCTGCCAAGTGAGTTGTGAGTCAGGTTGTAAGGTTTTAAAAAACAGTGTACTGAGTGGAATTAACACCACTAAGCCCAAGTACAGCAAAGTAAAACCTAATGCGGGTCTAAATCCCGGCAAGATGTTGGTTTTATTCATCATTCATATCCTTTAAAGTGAAGTGCCAGTCGCGCACTTTTTCGTTGGATTCAATGATAAACAGATGAATTTCCCAAGTAAAACGATGATATTCGATAGTTATATTCAATAATTAGATATAGGTAGGCGCGAATTTATTTTCCCGCGTCACGTCACTGCCATTAAGTTAAGCAACAACAGGAGTCCAATAGCTTTAGCTATTGCCGTGAAAATAGTTTTTATCCTTAACTTAATAGCAGTGACGTAGTGCGTGGGAACTAGGTGAGGAGTACAAACCTAGGTTTGTACTCCAAATAGTCAATATTTCTAACTTAGTAAAACCCAATCTGCCCAGCTTGTACCTGTCTTACCACACTCACCAAGCGATCAATTTCTTCGTAAGTGTTATAAAACGCCAATGAAGGACGCACGGTAGCTTCTAAACCAAAACGCCGCAAAATCGGTTGCGCACAATGATGTCCAGAACGTACCGCAATCCCAGCCTTATTCAGAGCCTCGCCCACGTCTTGGGTACTATGACCTTTCAACACAAACGATAACACGCTGGTTTTTTCTGCCGCTGTACCAATCAAGCGCAAGCCGTTGATACCGCGTAACGCTTCAATCGCATACCCTAAAAGCTCATGCTCATAACGCGCTACATTCGGCACACCGATACTCTGCAAATATTCCAGAGCTGCGCCTAAACCGACTGCATCAGCAATATTGCCGGTGCCTGCTTCAAAACGTGCCGGT
>NQJH01000109.1 GCA_002256685.1 Methylococcaceae bacterium NSP1-2
AAGCCAGCGGGTTGATGCGCTACGTTAGCCATCAAATCAACTAAACCTGCGGATTTAGCTTTGTCCTGCAAATTATCCCGAATGCGTTCATATTCGGCTTGCGTCCAGACAATTTGTTGCTGCATCGGTTCGCCTTGTAATACGCGCAAATTGCCGTGTGTCCAGCCGTGATTACCGATTTCAAACAGATTATCCGCCATCAATTGCATCGTTTGTTCAGGATGAGATTGCATCCATTTACCACCTGCATAAAACGTGGCTTTGACTTGTTTATCACGCAAGGCATTAATCACACCACGATCATAACCTGCCACTTCATCGGCGCGTTCACATAAATCAAAGGTCAACGCGACCCATTTTTTATCCTTAGGTAATTTAACGCGGCGTATCGAATTTAGGTATTCAGGTTTCAAGGGCGGTAAAGTTTCATTCGGCTGAGTTCTGCTAGGCGCGGAAAAATCGGGTTTGCGTAAAAAATGAATTTTTTCATCGCCTGCTTTGCCTTGTAATGCCTCAGGCGCCCATAAGCTTAATAAACCTGTTGGTTTACTAGGAGGAGGTGATGCAGGTGGTTCAGGCTTAACCTCGGTAGGTTTTGGCGTATCACTGACAGGTAACGCTTTATCATTTAGACTTTTTATCGTAGAAAAATCAACTTTCCATTGCTCACCTACGCGCTTAAGCGCGACAGTTGCCGTGGTTGCTATGCGTTGTTTCTGTTCAGTCAATTCATGCGCCACACTGAATTGAAGCACCGCGCTATTTTTCTTCTCCTCAATAACCGTAATCGGCTCATTGAGTTGCAAACTGGCTATTTTCTGACACCGCTCTACGCTATAACCCTCTGCTAATGCCACTGCTTTTTCACATTCATGACTGGCAATCGCTGAATAAAACGCGCGTAGCGTATTAACAGGATTACCCGTATCCACAGGCAAACACCCTAACGCCGCCGTTATCGGCAACCACTTCACACACGCCCATTCAAACATTAAGTCCTCTGATTTTTCAATTCATACAACCTACATTTAAACAAACACCGCGAAAATTCGACAGCGTTTTTTGGTGGTGATAAGAATTGAGTGATTGGAATACAAACCTAGGTTTGTATTCCGCCATATAAAAATCACTCAGTATTTAGGACGACTATTCATCTTAAGTTCGCTATAGCACATACACGCGTTGGCATAGCGTGTTATAAGTAGAACTGTTATGTAGCTTTGCAATGCTAACCTAATGTGTTCTGCTACTTTTTTCATTAGTTCAGTTGAACATTCCGAAGAACGCGGACAGGTATATTATGGCTATAGAGCATGACCCTCATCAAAACCATCTGCTCGCCATCCTGCCTGCGGAGGTATTCAAACAACTTTCCCCGCATTTAGAACTAATTTTAATGCCGCTTGGTAAAGTGATTTACGAGTCGGGGGGGCAACTGCATCACGTTTATTTTCCGACCACGGCTATCGTATCGCTACAGTACGTTTTGGAAAATGGCGCGTCGGCGGAAGTCGCGGGGGTGGGTAATGAGGGTGTCCTTGGATTTTCACTGTTTATGGGCGGCAATAGCACGTCTAGCCTCGCGACGGTGCAGACGGCAGGTTACGCTTATCGGCTAAAAGCGCAGTTAATGCTGGCAGAATTTAATTGCGCGGGGGTGACGATGCGTTTGATGTTACGTCATACGCAAGCATTAATGACTCAAATGTCTCAGACGGCAGTCTGTAATCGCCATCATTCCATAGAACAACAATTGTGTCGCTGGCTGTTATTAACACTGGATCGAATGCCTGCGAGTGAATTGGTCATCACACATGAATTAATTGCCAGTATGCTGGGTGTACGCCGCGAAGGTATCACGGAAGCGGCAGGAAATTTACAACATGCAGGTTTTATTAGTTACCGTCGTGGTCATATCAAAGTCATTGATAGAGTAGGATTGGAAGCTCGCAGTTGTGAATGCTATCAAGTCGTTAAAAAAGAATTTCATCGCCTACTCTACGATATAAAAAATTTATAGAGTGAGGCAGTCGCTCACTAAAACAGTGACTCTTATCAATTACAACGCTGATACAGCACAGGATAACGCTTCCTTGAAAGCTAATTATAAAATTATTGTCTGGTTAATCAGCGCGGCTATTATGGTCGTGCTGAGCGTAGCAGTCTCGTTCTGGGCATTTAAACAGGTGCAAACCTCCGCTGAACAGCGCAAGCATATTCGCATTATGTTAGACGAAGGCACCGCGCTACTGTCATCATTAAAAGATGCCGAGACAGGGCAACGTGGTTATTTGCTAACAGGGGATGAGACTTTTTTGCAACCGTATTTAGTGGTGCGCGATAACATCAATGCACAGTTACAAACACTGCGACAAGGCACTGAAATCAGCTCTGCCCAAAAACACTTAGACGCTGTGCAGCCTTTGATAAAAGCCAAATTAGCCGCCTTAGCGACTCTCATTGAGTTACGTCGCCAGAATGATTTAATCGCTATGACAACGTTGATAAGTGCTGGCGAAGGTAAGCGGCTGATGGATGCTATTCGTATCGAGATGAATAGTTTCATTCACATAAACGAAACTTTACAGGCACAAAGTGACGCAGAGTTCGAAATGAATATGCGTAATTTATTGATTGTCATCGTTGCTACCAGTCTATTTACGCTATTGTTTGCACTGGCATTTGCGTATTTGTTCTATCAAGAAACTAAACATACGCTGCTTTTTGAAACGCAACGCTTGCTCGCGCTTGGAGAAGAAGCCAATGAAAAACTTCAACAGACTAATCTTGCCTTGCAAGTCAGTGAGGAAAATCTCAGTGTAACGCTTAGCTCTATCGGTGATGCGGTCATTGCCACCGATACCGAAGGGCGAGTGACATTGATGAATCCGATTGCTGAACGACTGACAGGCTGGACACAGGCAGACGCTCTTGGTCATCCGATAGAGACGGTTTTTCACATCATTCATCAAGCAACGCGACAACCCGTTGTCATCCCTGTCATGGATGCTTTGAAACATGGCACGATACAAGCACTCGCTAATCACACAGTACTGATTGCTCGCGATGATAGCGAACATGATATTGCGGACAGTTGCGCCCCGATTCGCGACCGTGACGGTCAAGTAATTGGTGCCGTGTTAGTGTTTCGTGATGTTAGCGAGGAATATGCAATACAACAGACGTTACGCAATCATACCGTGCGCATTCAGACCATATTCAATACAGTGGTGGACGGTATCATTACTTTCCAAGCTGATGACGGTAACATTGAAACGGTTAATTCTGCCGCCGAGCGCATATTTGGCTATACCGCCGCAGAACTCATTAAACAAAATATCAACTTACTGATTCCCAATGATGCGCTCGTGCATTACCGCACGAATAATGAAACACACGGCAGCGGACACGAATTAATAGGGCGGCGTAAGGATGGTAATCTCTTTGCAGTAGAGATGACAATAAATGAGATGTTGTTAGGTAATCAGCGTTATTTCACCTGCATTTTACGCGATATTACGGTACGCAAGCAGGCGGAAGAGCGATTGATTAAGGAAGGCGCGTTACAAAATGCCATTTTTAACAGTGCTAATTTTTCAAGTATTGCTACCGATGCAAAAGGGGTGATTCAAATATTCAACGTGGGCGCGGAACGTATGTTGGGCTATACGGCAGCGGAAGTAATGAACAAAATTACCCCTGCCGAAATTTCTGATTCATACGAATTAACTACCCGCGCCAAAGCCTTGAGCGAGGAGTTTTCCACGCCAATTACCCAAGGCTTCGAGTCATTAGTGTTCAAAGCCACGCGGTGCATAGAAGATATTTACGAACTCACTTATATTCGTAAAGATGGCAGTCGCTTTCCTGCGGTGGTGTCTGTCACTGCACTACGCGACGCTAAAGATAACATTATCGGTTATCTGTTGATAGGCACTGATAATACTGCCCGCAAGCGAGCTGAAGAAGAATTGATTAAGGCAGGCGCATTGCAGAGCGCGATTTTCAATAGTGCTAATTTTTCAAGCATCGCCACCGATGCAAAAGGGGTTATTCAAATATTCAACGTGGGCGCGGAGCGCATGTTGGGCTACACAGCGGCTGAAGTAATGAACAAAATTACGCCTGCCGACATTTCAGATTCGCAAGAATTAATTACCCGCGCCGAGGTATTAACCCTAGAACTCAAAACGCCAATTACATCAGGCTTTGAAGCCTTAGTGTTCAAAGCCTCACGGGGTATTGAGGATATTTACGAATTAACCTATATTCGTAAAGATGGCAGTCGCTTTCCTGCGGTAGTATCAGTTACCGCGTTACGCGATGCGAGAGGTGGAATCATCGGTTATCTATTGATAGGCACTGATAATACGGCTCGCAAACGCTTGGATACAGAGCGCGTACAGCTTTACGACGCATTGAAAGAAAAAAATATCGAATTGGAAGTGGCTACCTCAGTGGCAGAAAAATCCAACCTCGCGAAATCGGAATTTTTGTCCAAAATGAGTCACGAACTACGCACGCCACTTAATGCAATTCTCGGTTTCGCGCAGTTGCTGGAAGTCGGTTCACCCCCACCAACGACCACTCAGATAGTACGACTCCAGCAGATTATCAAAGCAGGCTGGTATTTGTTAGAGCTAATTAACGAAATTCTTGATCTTGCGGTCATCGAATCGGGCAAATTATCACTGTCAAGAGAAGCGGTGTCGATGACAGAAGTCATGCGTGAATGCCAATCGATGATTGAATCACAGGCAGAAATACGCAGTATTACGATGATTTTTATGCCTTTCGATAACACGTTATTTGCTTATGGTGATCGCACGCGCATAAAACAAATTATCATTAATTTGCTGTCTAATGCCATAAAATATAACCGCGACCAAGGAACAGTCGAAGTAAGCTGCACCAGTACGCCTGAACACATAGGCATCAACATCAAAGACAGTGGCAAGGGCTTGACCGCCGAGCAGATGGCGCAACTTTTTCAACCGTTTAATCGTCTTGGGCAAGAATCAGGCAGTGAAGAAGGCACAGGGATTGGTCTTGTCGTCACCAAGCAACTGGTTGAACTTATGGGTGGTAGCATTCGCGTCAACAGCACCGTGGGTGTCGGTAGCGAATTTTATATTGAATTGCTGCGAGACGTTACCCCCCAACTTGATATGAGCAATATCACCCTTACAAAACTGTTGCCACCTGCTTCAAAAAACACCGCATTACGCACACTGCTCTATGTGGAAGACAATCCTGCTAATCTCATGCTGGTTGAACAAATCATTGAAGCGCATCCGCAGTTATATATGTTAAGTGCCCATGATGGCTATCAAGGCTTATCGCTGGCGCGTAGCCATATTCCCGATGTCATACTGATGGACATTAATTTACCCGGTATCAGCGGCATTCAAACCATGAAAATTCTGCGCAACGACCCAACCACTATGCACATTCCCGTTATTGCTCTCAGTGCCAATGCCATGTTGCGCGATATTGAAAAAGGAATTGAGGCGGGATTCTTTCGCTATCTCACTAAACCCATCAAAATTACTGAATTTATGAACGCTTTGGATGATGCCCTGAAATTTTCTAAAACGGATTTAGACAACACCGATAAAACGGATACCTGCCATGATTAACAAACAAGAAATTTTTAACGCCAGTATTTTGATTGTTGACGATCAGCAATCCAATGTACTTTTACTCGAAGAAATGCTGCGCGAAGTCGGATACACTCGCCTTAGCTCCACCATAGACCCCCGTATGGTCTATGATTTGCATCGTAAAAACCGCTACGATCTCATTTTGCTTGACTTGCAAATGCCCGACATGGATGGCTTTCAGGTGATGGAAAAACTTAAAGACCTCGAAACAAATGGCTATCTCCCTGTCCTCGTCATCACCGCACAACCCAGTCACAAGCTACGCGCACTAGCGGCGGGTGCCAAAGATTTTGTCGCCAAACCGTTTGATTTGATTGAAGTACAAACGCGTATACACAATATGCTGGAAGTGCGCTTGTTATATAAACAATTGGAAAATCACAATCAAGTGCTAGAGCAAACCGTGCTGGAACGCACCGCTGAACTGCGCGAAAGCGAAGCGCGATTTCGCCGCTTGACTGAATTGTCTTCTGATTGGTATTGGGAACAGGATGAAAATGGTCAGTTCACCAAAATTTTTGGCCCCGTGCTGGAAATGCTTGGCATACGCATTGATTCAGAACTAGGCAATATTCGAGATAATGACGGTGCAGGCTGGAACTGTGTTTGACTCCGCCGCTCGCTTTATCAGTTACCGTGGCATTGGCAAAGACGTGACGGAAAGCATGATATTGTAAACAAAAGCCATATCTATGTACTCCAACGCACAGAATAATTTTTGATAATTAGCTACCATCGGGTCGTTAGTTATTCACGCATCACGAATGCTTGAGACTTAATTTTTATTTGCACTTGGAGTATCACATCATGGCGAAGCAAGAACGCAGAAAACAGGCGCGAGTTGATCATCCAGGTGGCGAAGACCCCATACGCTTTGAGTTGTTCAGTATCGAACGTCTTGAACAACACGCGGTGAGTTTAGCGCAGGCGCAAAAAATAAGCAGTAGCACAGAAGGGCATAAACTGATTCCCAGAGTACACGAAAACTCTAGGGTATTGCTGGAAGCCTATGAAACTGTTGCAAGAGCCGTCAACGAACAACACGCGATTACGCCAGCCGCACAATGGCTATTGGATAATTTTCATGTTATCGAAGCGCAGGTCATTGATATTCAGGTTAATTTGCCCGAAAGCTATTACCGACAATTGCCCAAGTTAGCCGACGGCGCGTTAGCAGGTTATCCGCGTGTTTACGGTATCGCGTGGGCATTAGTTGCCCATACGGACAGTCATTTTTCACCTGAGTTATTACTGCATTTTGTCCGCGCTTATCAAAGCGTCGAAGCACTCACGCTCGGTGAACTGTGGGCATTACCGATTACTTTACGCGCGTTGATGGTCGATAATCTTCGTCGTCTCGCCGTTCGCATTATGCACTCCCAAACAGGTCGAGAGCTTGCGGATGAGTTCGTCGATCAAGTCGATCAAATTACCGCACAAGCCGATAAATTAGATTTGCCATTTCCTACAGCGGTGTTACCCGAAGAGCCACTACGCCAAGCCTACACGGTGCAAATTTTACAACGTCTACACGATCCGCATTCGGGTGCTGCACTGTCTCTGGATTTCATTAATGACTGGTTACTTACGCAAGGTCTTAGTCTCGATGAAATCGTACATCGAGAACACGCGGATCAAATTGCCGATAACGCGACAGCGCGTAACATTATCACTAGTATGCGTGCCATTTCTGCGTTTGAATGGCCTCGATTTATTGAGGAAGTCAGTTTGGTGGACGCGTGTTTGCGTACTCATGAGGGCTATGCGGCAATGGATTTTGCCACACGTGATCGTTACCGTCATGCTATAGAGAATCTCGCCAAGCGTTCACCCCATTCGGAAGTAGAAATTGCGCATCTAGTAATAGATAAAGTTCAGCGCGTCAGCGAACAAAGCACTGTCAACAAACGACAACTGGATTCGGGCTATTATTTAATCGGCAGTGGTCGTTATGCGTTTGAACGAGAAATCCATTATCGCCCAACCATTCAACAACATTTGCTACGCGCTTATGTTGCCAATGCAGGGCTTGCTTATATGGGCAGTCTATTTCTTTTAACTTTTTTATTGCTGGCACTGCCCATGAGTGCGAGCTTAACCGCAGGGCTGAGTGGATTTTCGCTGTGTCTAATCGCACTGTTTAGCGTATTTCCAGCATCGGATATGGCTGTCGGTTTGGTGAATCGATTTGTGATTTCGAGTCTTCCTCCACGTCATCTCCCACGGCTAGAACTGAGAGACG
>NQJH01000333.1 GCA_002256685.1 Methylococcaceae bacterium NSP1-2
GCCGTTGACATCAGCTTAGACAATTTGATGACACTGACTTAGAAAAATCACAGGCTGTCTATCAACTTAACGAAAGACTAAGCGGAAAACACCTGTTTTTCGTCATCTCAAAGATCAATAATCTGCCTCCCCTGGTTTTGCATGCTCTCGTACTCAACGGTTGTGATTTTTCTAAGTCAGTGTCATCAAATTGTCTAAGCTGATGTCAACGGCGTTTAAAACCGAATCGAAAAAGGGGTTTTGGCAGGTTAAAGATGTTTTTATCAGAATTCGCGCTGTTTGAATTCACTTTACTCGAACGTATAGCCAAAATAGCTGGTCAAAATGACAGTAGCCAAATTACATTGCATTTTTAATTATTGGCCAGATGATTTATAGTTAGCCAATTTAAGTATACTCATTTTGACCAACCCTTTATGAAAGTCGCCCGCATTTATCTTCGTGTCAGTACTGACGAGCAAGATCTTACCCGTCAAAACGACATCGTTCACAGCGCAAGAGCAGAAGGCTATTACATTGCCGGCATCTACCGTGAAAAGGCATCGGGTGCTCGCTCGGATCGGCCTGAGCTACTGAGAATGATTGCTGATCTACAGCCTAACGAAGTGGTCGTAGCCGAGAAAATAGACCGCATCAGCCGACTCCCCTTGGCAGAAGCCGAGCAACTGGTCAGATCAATTCGGGCCAAGGGAGCAAAGCTGGCCGTACCGGGTCTGGTCGATTTATCCGATTTCGCGGCTGAAGCCGACGGTGTGACCAAGATTGTTCTGGAGTCGGTGCAAGAGCTCTTGCTCAAACTGGCACTGCAAATGACGCGTGAGGATTATGAGACTCGCCGCGAGCGACAGCGCCAAGGCGTTCAGCTTGCCAAAATTGCTGGTAAGTATACCGGTCGTGTACCTGACACCACAACTCATCAGCGTATCGTTGCGTTGCGTGGGGCTGGTCATACTATCAAACGGACCGCTGAGCTGGCAGGATGTAGTGAAAGCCAAGTAAAACGGATATGGGCAGACCATAACGCCAGCACCTAGATTATAGATTTCTGTTGTGCCGAGTGGCTTTCTGCTCATGGGCTTACCCATTTTGGGACGTGCTGACGTTGCCTTGGACAATTAGCAACTGCTGCCATTGGGTTTGAATGCTATTAACATCGACTATGTCATTTTAGTTTGCATTCATTGAGATTCTATAATGGCTCTGACCATTCACTGCTGACACCAACTTAGAAAAGTAACAAAGGTCTCTATATATAGTGTTGTCGCCTAATTTAGGAGTTTTGCGAAAAATTTCGATTAAAGAAACTTTCAAATTTGGCATAATTTTCAGGAACGGCTAAGTATTCTTGAAGGTCCTTCGTTAAGCGACTAAAGGTTCGCAATAGGGTCATTTGTTCCAATTGGTCGATTGGAATACCAGTGCCTTCAGACAGCCGAGACAATATTTCAGGTGATGGTTCCTTGAATTGCCGTGTTTCGCTATCAGCCCTAGGAATGCCAAGCGCATGTAGACAGAAGGATTCGTAACTTACGCCGTAAGCTTCAGCAAGCCGACGAACATATCTTTCTAAAATTTCGAAGTCATATGGCTTTGGGTGCAACGGCCATCTTCTTTGCATTGACCATCATCGCAGTTCCCGTTCGACTATCCGACGGCGAACGCTCGGAGGATTATAATCGGTGTTATCGATTATTTCGGAGGTGATCCGTTCTTCCCCCTGCATGAGTGCTGTGGTGGTTGCGCTGGTAAGCACAGCGAAAATTTCACCAATCGTACCTTCTGACCGGCGTAATATCTGTTCAGCTAAAGGTTTTGCCGATAGATGGGAAGGTTCCCTTAAAGGTAATATAGTTTCAAAACTGGCAAGCAAACGTGCAAGTTCCAAACCGGATTCCCATAGTGGTAGCAATACGGGATGAAAACGGTTTTCGAGTTGATCGTCGCTACGTATTGCCAAATAGGCTTCACGGATGCCTAAGCAGACAATAGGAATTCTCAAGTCGTTGCCAATATAGCGGAGCAGGTTTAGCATTTCGCGTTGCCGTCTTGCGGTTGCGCTCAGTAAATTATGTAGCTCGTCAATAATGAGCATACGGACACCGACGGTTCGCATAAGCCGTAGGGTCAACGTTTCGCGCATAATATGGTGCCCAAAATAGCCGACGGGTGTACCGAGCTCAGTGAGCAGGACAGTGTAAAAACGGTTATTGGTTGCTTCGGGTGGCATTTGCACCTTAAGTACCGGAATAATTTCACTATTACCATCATCGGAATTCCTTTGGGGATGTGACCTCACGAATTTTTCGGCAATCCTG
>NQJH01000110.1 GCA_002256685.1 Methylococcaceae bacterium NSP1-2
CAGGACTCAGTGTTGGTCGGTCAATGGTCAGAGTAATCTTGTCGAGTTTGCCAGTGAAAGCAAACGGTGACTGATAGTCTTTGTCATCAACCCCTGTCAAGGTATCGGAGCCGATGTCGAGGCTTTCGTCCCATTGTAGAATCAGCGGTAGTGTGCGATCCATCTTCTGTTCTGCAACCACTTTCCCATCGACTTTGAGTACGCCTGACCCACTTTGACCGATACCACTCAGGTTGTTAAATGCGATGGTTCCCATACCCAAACCGTCATATTTGAAATCAAACTCTACGGTGTGCTTACCCGCCGTCAGTGCGTCTGGAGCTTCCCAACGTACCCGTTTTAAATTCACCAAATTCCAAGTAAATACCGGTTTATTTTTCAGTAGATAAAAACCATAGCCACCGAAGCGTCCGCCCTGAGTAATCAGCATACCTTCGGCACCGCTTTCGGATATTTCAATGTCCGCTTTAAAGTTATAGGAGGCATTGAGAATACTCGGTGCATCGCCGTTAGGTGTGCCTGTGAGCGGAAGCGTCCAAGTAAATACATTACGACCCGCTGTGATGCTGGGGCGCGGTGTAATCATTCGAGATGCGACTGACGCATCCAGCGGCAACACTTGATATTTCGCTGCTTCCTCCCAGAAAATTTTCTCCATTTCTTTGAGCTTGTCTGGATTCTGGTCGGCAATGTTGTCGGACTGTGTCCAGTCTTTGGAAAGGTCGTAAAGCTCCCACGGATAGCTAGCAGGATCAAGGTTTGCCGGTCCAAATGTCACCCATGGTGGACGCATCACTTTGGTACTGGCAATCCAGCCATCGTGATAAATGGCATGGTCGCCGAACATCTCAAAATACTGGGTTTTGTGCTTCGATGGCGTATCCGCATTGCTCTTGTCGAAAGTATAAGCCATGCTGACACCTTCGATTGGACTTTGCTTGATGCCATCAACTATCTCAGGTTGCTTGATTTGTGCCGCTTCCAGAATGGTCGGTACGATGTCGATGACATGGTGGAATTGATGACGAATACTACCCTTGTCTTTGATTACTTTCGGCCACATGATTGCCATGCCTTGTTTAGTACCGCCGAAGTGCGAAGCGACTTGCTTAGTCCACGAGAACGGCGTGCTGAACGCCCATGACCATGGCACTGCCATGTGGTTGTAGGTCTTATCCGATCCCCAGACATCATAGAAGTTTTTGAGCTGATCTTCCACGGGCACTTCGATACCGTTAAACATCGCGATTTCGTTTGGCGTACCGTTCAATGTACCCTCGGCACTGCCGCCGTTATCACCGCTGATGTAAATAACCAGTGTGTTATCCAGTTTGCCCATGTCCTCGATGGCTTGAATAACGCGCCCAATTTCGTGATCGGTATAAGCCAGATAAGCGGCAAACACATCCACTTGGCGAATAAATAGCTTCTTTTCATTGGCACTGAGAGAGTCCCAGTCTTTCAATAAATCTTTAGGCCACGGAGTCAACTTTGCGGTAGCAGGGATAACGCCCATTTTCTTCTGATTTTCAAATATCTGCTCGCGAAGCTGATTCCAGCCCTTGTCGAACAGTTTCAGCTTGCTAATTTTTTCAATCCATTCAGGTGTTGGATGGTGTGGCGCGTGTACCCCACCCGGTGCGTATTTAATAAAGAAAGGTTGCTCTGGCGAGAGAGCATTAATGCGGTTCATGTATTCGATGGCATCGTCTGCCATTGCGGTAGTCAAATTCCAACCGGGTTTGCCGACGAATGGATATATTTGCGTGGTGTTGCGGAATAGATTCGGAGCCCATTGGTTAGCATCACCACCCATGAAGCCATAGAAATATTCAAAGCCCATGCCGATGGGCCACTGGTCAAAGGGACCATCTTGACTTGCTTGAAAAGCGGGGGTGTTGTGTTCTTTGCCGAACCAAGACGTGCGATAGCCGTTATCTTTGAGCATACGCCCGATGGTCGCCTTATCGCGAGTAATAATACTGTTGTAGCCGGGGTAGCCCGTCGCCATTTCGGAAATCTGACCAAAGCCAACCGAGTGGTGGTTACGTCCAGTAATCAGTGCAGCGCGTGTTGGTGAACACAATGCGGTTGAATGAAAGTTAGTGTAGCGTAGACCATTAGCGGCGACGCGATCAAGAGTAGGTGTTGGAACAACACCACCGAAGGTAGACGTTGTACCGTAGCCCACGTCGTCGGTAATAATTAACAGTACATTCGGCGCGTCCTTAGGCGGTGTGATACGCGCCGGCCAATACGACTGTGACTGTGCCGCATTACGCTCTATTTTGCCACCGAATTTCTGCGGGGTAGAGGGTAACTGCGTACCGTCAATTGTTGTCGTGGCATCAGGTGAACCCAGCGTGCCAGTCGTCTGTTCCGCCAGTGCTTGGGAGGTAACAGAGGCAGACGTTAGCCCCGCTATAACAATCAGCACATAACTAAATATTTTGTGTTTCATGGTTTTTTCCTTTTGATCGATTGAGTTGTAGCTTTTGTATCCGCTGGCTGCGGACTTGAGTTACTGTCAGCATCAGAGGAACTGAATAATTACACATCTTTTCATCTAAAAAGTATCAGTCCAGCAGAACACACTGTACCTAATAGTCCATTAGTTATTTTATAGAAATTTTGTTAACTTATTTAAAATCAAACGGTTATTATTTCAATAGCAAGAATTCTACTTAGTATTGAACTGGACAAAAGCAAGCTTGATTCTGTCATAGCATAAATTCCCCCGCTTTTTTGGGGACAAAAAATTACCGCTATTCAACAAGCTAGACACATCATAATCAGTTTCAGCAAATCTGACTACTGACTACCCCAGTATTGCTGAAATTATGCCCACACTTGCTAATTTATAAATAGCCGGTTGACTTAAATTGTTTAAAAATGAGTATAGTAAATCAAGTGGTTGCTCAAAAGAGAGCGATAATTTGGGAGAGGGAGAAATATATTAGGTAGTTAAAAGTAATTTATCATTACAACGGTTTGATAAATAAAACTTTAAGTGGAGCAGATGGGTGACTTTTTGATGATTAGTCTAATGGCATTACTGTTACTAACCCCCTTTTCAAATTCAAGAATACGCCATCACAGCGTTATTCTCAGTGGTGGTGGGCAAAGCTTCTTTGTAACAGACCTTCACGATAATATTTGCTGACATCGACATTCCAATCCTTGGCTTTGATAATGTTTTTAATAGTGTAGATCTCACCACGTTTATCTTTAGTCATGATTGATAAATCAATGACTCGTTCAGAGACGGGGTTTTTTTCTTCGTCTAAAATGATAATAATTTTAGGACGCAATTTGGCATTTTCATGAACTTCAACCACCATTCCAACAGAACCATTGGTCATTTCAACCAGAGAGCCGGGCGGATAGACACCGATACTCTCAATAAATTTGACCACCAACGTGGGATCAAAATGAGTACCTGCCAAGTTTGTTAAAATATGGGTCGCTTCAAGATGGGTTTTGCCTCTTTGATGCGCCTTGTCACTGGTCATCCCATCGTAGGCATTGGCAATCGAAACAATTTTGGTGAATTGTGAAATACCCGATTCCTGCATACGGCGCGGGTAACCTCTACCATCCAATTGTTCATGATGCGTTAGGGCAACGGTTGCCGCACTTGCATTCATGTTATCGCTGGATTTTAGTAGGTTGTAGCCTAGTCGGGTATGGGTTTTCATAGTGCGAATTTCTTCCTCATCCAATGGACTGGATTTATGAAGAATTTCGGGGGGTATTAGTAGTTTACCGACATCGTGCATCATACCGCAAAGCCCAACTTTATTAAGGTCGGCTACTGAAAGATTGATGTGTCGCCCCAAAACGATAGATAGAATACAGACATTCAAGCTATGTTGTGCGGTGTATTCGTCTCTATTTCTTAATTGAGACAACCATAACATGGCATCGGGTGAATGCAGGACGCTCTCAACGCACTCTGAGACGGCGTTTTTAGCAAGTACGCTATCAATTCCGCCCCCATTTTCAACCGTACACATAAAGTTTGAAACGACAATTTCTGCGTTTTCATAGACTCTGCCTGCACGCGAAAATTCTTTTTCAAATTTACCTAATTTTTTAGGTGGTGAGCCATAACTAGCAATTTCAAGCGGTTTTTCTGCGGCAATTACTCTTTTAAAACTAATAGGTGCTTGTTGTATCGGTTTTCTTCGTTTTGTGGTGTCAACATAAACATGGTTGCAAATATCTTTAATAGCTCTTAGCTCCTCTTCTGTTTTTATTTCAAAACCCTGAAACAAAAAAGAAGTTTCCACCCAAGGGCGATCTAATTCAGCGACATACATGCCTATTGTCAATTGACCCACAGGCACGAGAACTTTAGCCAACGATGTATAATCGGTGTCTAACGAATGCTTTAACGTTTTCTTTTTTTTTCGACCAAAAGGCCATAAGGATTCAATAGACATCACACACCCGTAACAGCATTAGCTAACCATCATTGTTATTTTTAATTTTAGTATCATAAAAACTTTACAACTACCCTGTTCACTGCGAAATAATATTAATTTTTCCGATTATAACGCTTTCTTTTTATTAAACCCTAATGCAATCAAGATAGTTTATAAGTTCATGCCAATAAGTTCGACTGACTAAATAAACCTGTGAAGTCTCAAAGACAGCGCAGGTTTTAATGGCTTGTAGTCACCGGCTTTTCTATCACCGTATAAATTATAACATTCTTCACGTTCAGCTATTAAAGTGGAAATGATAGATTGTACTAACACAGTAATTCTCATTATGACAATATTAGTAAAATCAAATGAATAAAAAAACATTTTTGAATTTTGATCTTTTTTAGCGCAGTTTCTCAATCAATAAAACGCCTGTTTAACTCATTATAGTCATTAATTCTACGGTCACGCAGAAAAGGCCATGTTTGTCTAACCCGTTCAGTTCTTTCGCTATTCAGTGTACAGGTTAACAATTTTACTTCAGTATCATTGGCGCGAGTGAGTATCTCACCTTGAGATCCTGCGATAAAGCTATTACCCCAGAATTGAATACCTTTATTTGAATCGAGTGCTTGTTCAAAGCTAGTCCGATTACACGCGATAACAGGAATGCCATTAGCAATTGCATGAGCGCGTTGAATAGTAACCCACGCATCCAGTTGACGGTATTGTTCTTCACGGCTATCTTGTTTATCCCAGCCTATCGCAGTGGGATAAATTAATATGTCTGCCCCCGCTAATGCCATTAATCGGGCGGCTTCTGGAAACCATTGATCCCAGCAAATTAACACGCCCAATTTACCAATTGAGGTTTCAATAGGTTTAAACCCTAGATCACCGGGTGTGAAATAATATTTTTCATAAAATCCGGGGTCATCAGGGATGTGCATTTTTCGGTATTTCCCTGCGATACTGCCATCTTTGTCAAAGACAACGGCGGTATTGTGATAAAGCCCGGGTGCTCTTTTTTCAAAAATCGTCGAGACAATAACGATTTTTAATTTTTTAGCGAGAGCTGACAAAATTTCAGTGGTAGGTCCTGGAATCGTTTGCGCCAGTTCAAAATGCCTATAATCTTCGGTTTGACAAAAATACGGGTCTAGGTGTAATTCGGGTAATACTATCAAATCAGCATTAGCGGTGGCTGCTTCATAAATTTTTGAAATAGAAAAGTCAAAGTTAGTTTGTCTATCTGCAAGACAGGGCTGTTGAATAGCACTTACAATTAAAGGTGATTTCATGATCAAATGATTAAATAGTTTATAACGGTAACTGACAAAAATACGGCAATATACTTGGATAACGACTAGAATGCCACTGCTAACACCGCATTAAACGTATGAAGAAAGACAGTTGGCTAAGTTTTTATCGTATCAACAATAAGTGAATCTATAATGTCAGCGAATTCTTAGGCGTAACTTAACTTTTATGACCATAGCTTTAAGAGTTCCATTTTTGTAATCAATCCATGAGGTACTTCAAATGAAACACTTTCATAAATCAATTGCCCTTGCTTTATTATTATTGCCACTCAGCATGACAAGCTTTGCTGCCGATACGGCTACACCAGCACCAACCGAGCCACAAAAAGCGGCTGAACCCATGAAACATGGCGGCATGATGGGCGACATGACTGAAGAACAACAAGAGCAACACCTAAAAGCCATGCAGGAACACACACTCCAAATGCACGATTTGTCTAATCAAATTTTGGCAGAAAAAGACCCTGCTAAACAAGAGCAACTGAAAAAACAACAACGCGATTTGATTATTGAAACAGCGGTGAAGTTACTTTGCCGCTGTTATTTATAACCATGAATGCCACTGATTTGATTGACCAATTTTTAGATGCTGTCTGGGTAGAACAGGGTTTAAGCGAAAATACCTTATCGGCTTATCGCAGTGATTTGCGGATTTTTGCGTTATGGTTAAAAGGAAAAAACCTGTTAGAAGTCACTAGCAGTGATTTATCACAATTTCTCGCCAGCCGTTATCAAGACGGTATCGGCAACCGTTCTTCCGCGCGTATTCTATCGAGTTTACGGCGTTTTTATGGTTACTATATCCGTGAAAATAGCATCAGTATTGATCCCACTGCATTAATAGATTCACCTCGTATTGGTAAACCGCTACCCTTATCACTGTCTGAACACGATGTTGAACTATTACTTAACGCGCCCGAAGTCAGTAATCCATTAGGCTTTCGAGATAAAACCATGCTGGAAATGCTTTATGCCACAGGGCTACGCGTCTCAGAACTGGTTAATTTAAAATTTGAACAGATAAATTTTCGCCTAGGCGTGGTGCGTATCATCGGTAAAGGCAATAAAGAACGCCTCGTCCCCGTCGGTGAAGAAGCGATGAGCTGGCTAGAAAACTATATGACCAGTGCGCGAATGAGTCTGCTCGGTGAACGGCAATGTGATTATTTATTTGTCACTAACCGAGCGGGTGGCATGACGCGACAAGCCTTTTGGCATATCATTAAACGCCATGCTAAAACAGCGGGGATTAATAAAGAGTTGTCGCCCCATACCCTACGCCATGCGTTTGCTACGCACTTGTTAAATCACGGCGCGGACTTGCGTGTCGTACAATTATTACTGGGGCATTCGGATTTATCGACCACCCAAATTTACATTCACGTTGCCCGCGAACGGTTAAAAGAACACCATGCAAAATATCATCCTAGAGGCTAAACCATGATCGAACTCATACACCCAACCGCTTATATCGCCTCCGATGCCATCCTAGGCGACCATGTTACTGTTGGCCCTTTTGCAGTGATTGAATCAGGCGTTGAACTAGGCGATCACTGTCAAGTGGGCGCACATGCGGTTATTCAACCTTATGTCAAAATGGGCAGCGGTAATATTTTACATCCTCATGCGGTGTTAGGTGGCTTACCGCAAGATACTGGTTTTAAAGCGGCAACGGTTTCTTGGCTGATAATAGGCGACAATAATGTCTTTAGAGAAGGCTTTACTGCACACCGCGCGTCTAAAGAACACGGGGAAACGCGTATTGCTTCAGGGTGTTACTTTATGAATAACAGCCATGTTGCTCATGATTGCAGCATCGGTAGCAACACCATCTTCGCCAATAATGTTGCGATAGGTGGTCATGTTGAAGTCGGCAATAACGTCTTTATGGGCGGTGCAGTGGTTGCCCATCAATTTTGCCGCATTGGTTCATTCGCGATCGTACAAGGGACGACAGGGCTGAACATGGATGTAATTCCCTTCACGCTGATCGGTGGACGACCCGCACGACACTACCGTTTAAATACCATTGGTTTAAAACGTGCCGGTATTACTGGTGACCGTTATAAGGTATTAGAATCCGCTTTTCGCTTATTAAAAAACAAACGCTCGCTCGATAGCTTAGAAGAAACCCCCGAATTGCTACAGTTAAAAAACTGGTTGGCAGTAAAGTCTAAACGCGGTGTACATGGATTTATAGAGTTGTCTCGTACTAATCGAGACCAACACGAGTAACGCGTCCATCAGAAAATTGGGTTTATAAAATTAGGTGAGTGGTAGCCAATAGCGGAATAACTTTTATAATTAATTGTTAGTTATTGACAATTATTATCTAAATTTTCAACTTATGCTCACACTCGCCTTTCACTCATACCCCCTAAGAACCTGTTCAAAATCTTCTTTAAAACCTTGATAATAGAGGCATGAGAAAAAATATCCAAGTGACCTAAGTCGAGAACAGTTTGAACAGATTCGTGAACTATTGGAAAGTGGGCGAAAGAAGACGCGCCCGCGCCAAGTTGATTTATACGATGTATTATATAGGTGGTCATGAGTTTCAATAATCTAGTAGAGGCGCAATCTTTTGCGTCTCTACTGCGTACCTAGTTGGTCAAGAATCTCTCTAAAGTGTTTATAACTTTGAATTTTTAACACCCCCACTTCATCCAATACTGCTTCATAATAACAGGCGGCTCTACCGCCGACAATTAAGGCGACATCATTACCAATTAGTTTTCTCAAGCGTCTAATTTCTTTAGGAACGATGTGATCGTCTGCATTAAAACTAATGCTGATAGTCACCGCTTTTGCATGGGTGTATTTAACAGCGGCGGCGATTTCTTCGGCGGGCAGATTTGCCCCCAAATAAGTGACTTGCCAGCCACTCAGTTCCGCCATAATAGCGGCGAGTAACGCGCCTAACTCATGGAGTTGACCTATCGGTGTACTGACTATCATGCGCGGTGCATGGTCAGGGCAGGGATTGTTATTGCGGAGAATATAAGTAAGTGAACGAATAACCGCTGAAGTCATGTGTTCATGAATGGGTCGAAGTTCGCCAGTTTTCCAACGCTCACCAATGCGCGTTAATAATGGAGTCAATAAATCTTCAATAAAAGCTTGTGAGCGTAATTCAACAATCGCATTTTCAAAATGTGACTCTAATGCTCTGGCATCGAACGCTAAAACCGCTGCATAGCATTTCTCAATGTAATCTTCTGCTAAAAATTTTTTCTCGCCTGTCAACAAAGCGGTATGACCGATATGCGTTTGCGTATCTTCCTGCTGTAGCAGCTTTTTTAGTTCATCCAATGAAAATTGCGCAATTTGACTAATACTATGCCCATGATTAGTCGCTTGATTCAGTAACTTAAGACGGGCAATATCTTGATCCGTATAAACCCGATGTCCGCCCGCAGTGCGAATAGGGGTAACGGCCTGATAACGGCGTTCCCACGCCCTGACTAAATCAGATTTAACCCCTGACCGTTTAGAGACTGTACCAATTAAATATTGTGCCGAGCTTTTATTATAGTCATCCATTCGCGTTCTTCTTCATCAAAAACAATCAGGAAATTGTAGCACAACACTTATACAATAGTTTGACAAGAATGTAGATTATATTCTTATCAGACCTCAGTGGTTTTAAAAACAGTCAATCTCTCGTGATGCCTCGCTATTTTTCCCTTAACGCTGTGTTTTCCTGAAAAAATGCTGTACTGTTCAAAGCCCGAATAAATTAACAAAAATTTAACCCAACCATTACATTTGCACCCAATTACACCTTACTAAAATGCACAACACACACCCAAAAATCCCACGCGAGTACGCGGCACACTGGTCAGACTACGAACTGCTTGATGCGGGCGACGGTAAAAAACTGGAACGCTGGGGAAAAATCATCACCATTCGTCCAGACATTCACGCCGATTTCAAATCGGGTTGGTCTTACGCCCAATGGCAAGACATGGCACATTGGGAATTTGAAGAACACTCAACAACTCAAGGGCAATGGAAAAATATCAAATCGGACGCCGGCCTGAATTTTCAACAACGGGTGCGTGCAGGTCAAAAAATCTTAAACCTATTCGCCTACACAGGCGCGGCATCGCTAGTTGCCTGTGACGCGGGCGCAGAAGTGGTTCATGTGGATTCAGTCAAACAACTGATTACTTGGGCAAACGAAAACAAAGAACGCTCTCATCTTGCCGACATCAAATGGGTACATGAAGACGCATTAAAATTCGCCCAACGCGAATTGAAACGCGGCAAACATTACGACGGCATCATCATGGATCCACCCGCGTGGGGTTTAGGTGCAAAAGGCGAAAAATGGAAACTTGAACACCATCTATCTGGTTTGATAGAAACGGCATTCGGGCTAATGAATTCAGGAGCTTTTTTAATTCTTAACACCTATTCGCCCAAAATAGAACTGTCCGATTTAGCCGCCTCTGCTGGATTATTTTTTACTAAAAATCAAGTGGAAATTAAACAACTGTGGATGCCAACAAAAACGGGCAAG
>NQJH01000111.1 GCA_002256685.1 Methylococcaceae bacterium NSP1-2
ACTAATCAATGGATTAATGACGTGTTCTAAACCACCCTGCATGATGTCGTCTAATTTATACAGGGTTAGGTTGATACGGTGATCGGTTAAGCGTCCTTGTGGGTAGTTGTAGGTGCGGATACGTTCGGAACGGTCACCACTGCCGACTTGTAATTTGCGGGTTAGGGATTGATCGGCGTGGTGTTTTTCTTGTTCGGCGGATAATAAACGCGACGCTAATAATGACATCGCCCGCGCACGGTTTTTGTGCTGTGAGCGTTCATCTTGGCATTCGACCACTGTGCCTGTGGGAACGTGGGTAATGCGGATTGCCGATTCGGTTTTGTTGATGTGCTGACCACCTGCACCTGAGGCGCGGTAAGTATCGACTTTTAAATCAGCGGGATTAATGTCGATGGCATCCACTTCTTCCACTTCGGGCATGATGGCGACGGTACAGGCGGAGGTGTGAATACGCCCTTGTGATTCGGTTTCTGGCACACGTTGGACGCGGTGTGCGCCTGCTTCAAATTTTAATTGTGAATACACATCACGACCGATAATGCGCAAGATGATTTCTTTATAACCGCCGTGTTCACCAAAACTTTCGTTGATGATTTCGGTTTGCCAGCCGCGTCGTTCGGCATAGCGTTGATACATACGCGCTAAATCGCCCGAAAATATCGCCGCTTCATCGCCGCCTGTGCCAGCTCTTATTTCTAAGAAGATGTTGCGGTTGTCGTTAGGGTCTTTAGGCAGTAGTAATAATTGCAATTCGTGGTCGATGGCATCTAATTCATCTTGCGCTTCGCTGATTTCTTCTTTTGCCATTTCGCGCATTTCGGGGTCATTGTCAGTTGCCATTTCTTGCGCGGAAGCCAGCTGAATCAGCGTTTGCTCATAGCGTTTATAACAATCCACCAACGGGGCGATTTGCGCGTATTCTTGGCTGAGAGCGCGGAATTTATTTTGATTGTTTTGGGTTTCGATTTCTGAGAGTAAGGCGGCGATTTCGTCGTAACGTTCGCAGAGATTTTCTAGTTTTTGTTGTATGGATTTTTTCATGGTTTGATAGATTGTGGTGCAATAATCTGCATAATTTACCATGTGTAGGATTTAATAGTTAGTGGCGTACAAACACAGGTTTGTACTCCCCATAATCAGTCATGGCTTTTATGTTAAAATTTAGCCGTTAACAACTCCACTAAGAGGCAAACATGAAAGCAAATATCGGATTAATCGGTTTGGCAGTAATGGGACAAAATTTAGTCCTGAACATGAATGACCACGGTTTTAAAGTCGCCGTTTATAACCGCACCACCAGCACCGTGGATGAATTTTTAGAAGGTCCTGCGAAAGATACGTTAGTTGTCGGCACGCACTCTTTAGAAGAGTTGGTGAATAGCTTAGAATCACCGCGCATTGTGATGTTAATGGTGAAAGCGGGCGAAGTGGTTGATGCGTACATTGAAAAATTAGTGCCACTATTATCAGCGGGCGATATTATCGTTGATGGCGGTAACTCGTTATTTACTGATACTAATCGTCGCACTGCCGATTTAGCCGCACAAAATATTCTTTACATCGGCACAGGTGTTTCAGGCGGTGAAGAAGGCGCGAGAAATGGACCATCTATTATGCCAGGGGGTAACAAAGCGGCGTGGGCAGCGGTTAAGCCGATTTTTCAAGCCATCAGCGCACAAGTTGACGGTTCACCGTGTTGTGAATGGGTCGGTGATAATGGCGCAGGTCATTATGTGAAAATGGTACACAACGGCATTGAATACGGCGATATGCAGTTAATCTGTGAAGCCTATCAATTGATGTCGGAAGGCTTAGGTTTATCTGCTGATGAAATGCACACTATTTTTACCGAATGGAATAAAGGCGAACTCAGCTCTTATTTGATTGAAATCACAGCTGGGATTTTGGCGTATAAAGATGAAGATGGTTTGCCGTTGGTGAATAAAATTCTCGACACGGCTGGGCAAAAAGGCACTGGCAAATGGACAGGTATTAACGCGTTAGATTTGGGTATTCCGTTGACTTTGATTGGTGAATCGGTGTTTGCTCGTTGTTTATCCGCGCAAAAATCCGAACGGGTTGCGGCGGCGGCAGTATTACCTAAACGTGTGCAGCAAGGTTTTCGTTTAATGCGTGAAGCGTCAAAAGAATACAACTTGACACTAAATTATGGCGAGATTGCCTTAATGTGGCGCGGCGGTTGTATTATTCGTAGCCAATTCCTTAACGACATCAAACAAGCCTACGTTAGCAATCCTGAGCTGGAAAACTTATTGCTGGCTGATTTCTTTATTGATGCCATGCAAAAAGCCGATGCTGGTTGGCGTAAAGCAGTTATTTTAGGGGTAGAACTGGGTATTCCTACGCCTGCGTTCTCGTCTGCTTTAGCCTACTTCGATGGTTATCGTACCGAACGCTTACCCGCTAATTTGTTACAAGCGCAACGTGATTATTTTGGCGCACATACTTATGAGCGTACTGATAAACCACGCGGTGAATTCTTCCATACTGATTGGACTGGGCAGGGCGGAAAAATAGCGTCTTCGACTTATACCGTTTAAAAATCATTCGCGTCATTTTGGCAGGGATTGCCAAAAGCCAAGGATGGCAGTTTTAACTATGCGCTTCAGCTATTTTCTAGCCAATAGCTGAAGCTATTGGACTCCTGTAATTGCTTGTTATGGAGGCGTTAAAATAGTATTTTTCGCAGGTTGACTGTCATCGGTTTCTGGATAGTCTAAGGTGTAATGTAAGCCACGGCTTTCTTTACGTTGTTTAGCGCAACGAATGATGAGTTCAGCAACGATGACTAGATTGCGTAATTCTAACAAGTCACTGGTGACACGAAAATTACCGTAATATTCAGCAATTTCTTTTTTGAGTAATTCGACGCGATTCATAGCGCGGTCTAAGCGTTTGTCGGTTCTGACAATACCGACATAGTCCCACATAAAACGGCGCAATTCAGCCCAGTTGTGCGATACCACCACTTCTTCATCGGAATCACTGACTTGTGACTCATCCCAATCGGGGATATTTGGCGGGGGTGAAATGGAATCCAATTTTTGTAAAATATCTTCACTGGCGCGTTCTGCAAAGACTAAACACTCCAGTAATGAGTTGCTTGCCATGCGATTAGCCCCGTGCAAACCAGTACTGGCGACTTCACCAATCGCATAAAGATTGTGAATGTCGGTACGCGCATAACTATCGGTTAATACGCCACCGCAGGTGTAATGTGCCGCCGGTACAACAGGAATGGGTTGCTTGGTAATGTCTATATCAAATTTTAAACAGGTTTCATAAATTGTTGGGAAGTGTTCACGAATGAAGGCTTCGGGTTTATGACTAATATCGAGATACACACAGTCTATACCGCGTTTTTTGATTTCGTGGTCGATAGCTCTAGCGACAATATCACGCGGGGCTAATTCGGCTCTGGCATCAAAATTGTGCATAAAAGGTGAACCGTCTGGCAAAATTAATTTGCCGCCCTCGCCTCTTACCGCCTCGCTGATAAGAAAAGATTGGGCATGTGGATGATATAAACAAGTTGGATGGAACTGCATGAATTCCATATTACTGATTCGACAACCCGCTCGCCATGCTAAGGCAATACCGTCACCGGTCGCGCTTTGTGGATTCGTGCTATATAAATACACTTTACTCGCACCACCTGTGGCTAACACCACAACACGCGCCGTCATGGTTTTAACTTGCTGTTGCTTGGCATCTAATACATAAGCACCCACCACACGTTTACCCGTTTGATCGACAGCCGGTCTCGTAATCAGTTCGACTACATTATGATGCTCGAATAATTCAATGTTGGTGTGTTCTTTAGCGCGATCAATCAGTGATAACGACACGGCTTTGCCTGTCGCATCAGCGGTATGGACGATACGCCGATGTGAATGCCCGCCTTCACGGTTTAAATGCAGTTTTATTTCGCCATCGGTTGATTCTTCTTCGGTGAATACCACGCCTTGTTCGCGTAACCAATTAATTGATCTTTTACCGTGCGTGACAGTGAGCCTGACTATATTGGGATCACACAAACCCGCGCCTGCATCAAGGGTATCGTCAATATGCGATTCAATCGAATCCTCGGCATCAAACACAGCGGATATGCCGCCTTGTGCGTAGTAAGTGCTACCCGCCGTTAAAGCGAATTTTGATAGCACAGCAACACGGATTGACTGTTCCGCTAGTTTTAAAGCAAGACTTAAGCCAGCTCCACCACTTCCAATAATAAGTACATCGTAATTTTTTGCGTCAGACATAAAAGCAGGTTCGTTGAGTTGATGGGGCTAGCTTAGTGAGCATCGTTTGGGGATAATAACGCTTTTTAACGCGATAGCACACACATAATTAAGAACTTATGCAGTTTAATTTTGTCTACTCAGCCTATTAATCGATACGGTGAATAATTATACGAAAAATACTGAGCAACTGGATCAAGAACTGGTGTTGCGCGTGCAACACGGTGATAAGGCGGCATTTGATCTTTTGGTGATTAAATATCAACATAAAATCATTCAGTTGGTTAATCGTTATGTCAAAGATCGTAATGAAGCGCAAGACGTGGCGCAAGAAGCCTTTATTAAAGCCTATCGAGCCATTGGCAGTTTCAGAGGCGAGGCGGCTTTTTATACTTGGCTATACCGTATTGCTATTAATACCGCAAAAAATGACTTGGTATCACGGTCAAGAAGACATTCCAATTATCAAGTCGATATACAAGAAGTTGAAATCTATGAAAACGCGCCTCAGCTACAAGACATGGACACGCCAGAAACCGATTTGTTAAATCAGGAAATACTGGCAACCATTAAAAAAACTATCGAAGGATTACCTGAAGAAATGCGGGTCGCCATTATACTGTGCGAATTTGATGGCTTGAGTTATGAAGCCATTGCACAGGCAATGAATTGTCCCGTTGGGACTGTGCGCTCGCGTATTTTTAGAGCGCGTGAAGCCATCGATAATGAATTAACCCCTCTGCTTACACACGGTAACTTTCAATGAGCGAAAAAATTTCCCGATTCTTAGATGATGATCTCAATTATGACGAAACCTTGGGTTTATTACAGGTCATAACAGAGCAACCTGAGATGAAAGACAAACTAAAACGTTATGCAGCCGTCAGTCATGCGATGAAAACAAATGATTTTTTATGGGTTTCAACTGATTTTTCGATGCAAATTAATCAAGAAATTCAGCAAACTCCTGTGGATGGTTTTTTGCAAATAAACAAGAAGCTGCTAAATTGATTAACGAAAGCCTTTAATCTTGAAATATGAAAATTAATAACCACCCCTGTAAACAGGCTTACTATCTACCGATTGTATTCATCACAACAAATTATTTTTCATGTTGAAAAATGGAGATTCTATGTTCAAAAATATCAAATGGTCTGTTTTTTTAACAGTACTATTTTTTAGTCAACAGGTTTTAGCGCAATTACCCGATTTTACTGAAATGGTAAAAACCAATGGGGCATCCGTGGTCAATATTAGTACCACGCAAAAAGCTAAAACGGTTGAAGAAATAACCGATAAAGAACCGGCACTGCCAGAAGGAATGCCCCCCGAAATGGAGGAGTTATTCAAACACTTTTATAAAAACCCTGACAGTGAAGGTGAAGATGAAGGCGGCGATGAAGATGAGCAGTCTTTAGGCTCTGGCTTTATTATTTCTAAAGATGGTTATATATTGACCAATCATCATGTCGTTAAAAACGCTGATGAAATCATCGTTAAACTCTCAGACCACAGAGAATTAGTTGCCAAACTGATAGGTTCTGATGCGCGTACTGATGTGGCGGTATTAAAAGTCGATGCCGCTGATTTACCCGCCGTGACCATTGGTTCGCCCGAACAACTGAAAGTCGGTGAATGGGTCTTAGCGATAGGCTCACCCTTTGGTTTTGAGCAATCGGCAACCGCAGGTATCGTTAGTGCGAAAGGTCGAAGCTTACCCGGTGGCAATTATGTACCGTTTATTCAAACGGATGTCGCCATCAATCCGGGCAACTCAGGCGGTCCATTGTTTAACATGGATGGCAAAGTCGTTGGTATTAACTCGCAGATTTACAGTCGGACAGGCGGTTTCATGGGGCTATCATTCTCCATTCCGATGGACGTAGTAATGAATGTGGTTGATCAAATAAAAGCCACCGGCAAAGCGACACACGGTTGGTTAGGCGTGCAAATACAAGATGTGACACGCAAACTAGCAGAATCTTTTGGTATGAAAAAGCCACAAGGTGCGTTAGTGGCTAGAATCGTACCCGATAGTCCTGCTGCTCATGCTGATGTGCAAATTGGTGACATTATTACTGAATTTAATGGTCAACCCGTTGAAACTTCTGGTGATTTGCCACCGATGGTCGGTGTTACGCCCATCAATAACACGGCCACTTTGAAACTTATTCGCCAAGGTGAAACTAAAACCGTCACGTTTAAAGTGGGGCTATTGCCTGACCAAGATAAAAAATTAGCTAAAACCAAAGTGGAAGCAAAATCCTCCAATAAGTTGGGCGTTAAGGTCAGTGAACTGAGTGCGGAAGAAAGAGATGCCGTACAGGTCGCTAAAGGTGGCGTATTAGTTCGTGATGTAGAAAAAGGTGTCGCTAAAGAAGCAGGTATTCAGCGCGGCGATGTCATTTTACGCATTCAGAATGAAGTAATTAATAGTGTGGATGATTTTGATAAAGCCATCAAAAAACTACCTGTTGGTAAATCGATTGCTGTTTTAATTCAACGTCACGGTAATCCTGCCTTTTTGGCACTGACTGTCACTAAATAAACCTGAATAGTTCCCACGCTCTCGCGTGGGAATTCATCCAGCAACGCGCCTGTGTTGCATAACACTGAAGTCCAATAGCTTCTGCTATTGGACTTTAAAACAGCTAACGCTGTTTTACTCCTGCTAAAACCGACCACATCTGAGACTACCATCATGGATTTTCAATTAGAGAAATTTGAGTGCCTTGCTTATTCGCGCCAGCATGAGCTAGCCATGCAAGAATTGCTAAAGTTACTGCAAATGTTGGACAGCGGTTACGGCTCATTCAATGAAAACTTTAGCTCCTGCACCATACAAGCCATGCAGGTTAATTCTGATTTAGTTGATTTGCATATTCTTACTCGCATTGCAGCAGCGACAACAGCCTTGTTTTCTGACCCTGAATTTCATTTTTCCGAAACCGGCTTTATTCAAGTCATACAATATCACCGCTGGCTCTCTGTGTTATTTGCGGTTAGCCCGTTTCGCAACGCCGATCATATTATTCGCTCATTTAATTTACATGGTCATTTCAGCACACCGCTACAGGTGGATAACAGCAACTTAGCGAAATTTTGTTTGTTGTATTCGTTGGAGTCAGAAATTGATATTGATTTGGATGCTTTTTGGCAGTGTAATAAATTACTGGCAGCGAATTTATATTTAGTATTGATGTCCTCACGGTTTATTTCTAGTCCAGAAGCTCATGCCAAACGGGAAGCCTTATTACGTTGGCTACCTGAGCGTTTAGCTGAAATTGGCACGATAGATCAACTGCCTGTGGGTATTTTTCACGATGTTTATATGCACTGTAGTTATTCAGGCTACGCGGGCAAACACAATATTAAAGCGGCGATTAACCAATTACTGCGTCATAAAATCGAAGAGCTAGGCTTTCGCGATAGAATCGTACCCGCACGACTACCCGCTACAGGTAAACCTGTCATGCTGGTGGTATTAGAATGGTTTTATTCAACCCATTCGGTGTATCGCGTGTTATCTAAGGCGATACGCAAAGCCCGCGATCAGTTTTACCTCATCGGACTAGGCGACGCAACAACGATAGATGACGCAGGACGTGCAGTATTTGATGAGTTTATTCCTAAAAGTGATAGTGGCGATATTCCGGTTTTATTTCATCAGCTTATTAACATTGCTGAAGAGCGTGATGTTCAAGTGCTGTATATGCCCAGTGTTGGCATGACGCTGTACACCATGTTTCTAGCTAATTTTCGCTTCGCTCCATTACAAATCACGACATTAGGACATTCTGCCAGTACCTTCGCCCCGCAAATGGATTATTTCATTATTGACGAGGATTTTGTCGGCGATGAAGCGTGTTTTTCTGAAAAAGTTATTAAAACCCCTAACGATGCCTTCCCGTTT
>NQJH01000334.1 GCA_002256685.1 Methylococcaceae bacterium NSP1-2
GCCAAATAGCCGATATTGAAGCAGCTTATTCAGTGGAGTTGGATGATTATGAAATGGCAGTTAAACTGGTCGATAACACAGCTCCTGCGGTATTTAAAATGCACCATGCTATGTGTGAGGTGGCGACACATCGGCAATGGGCAGTTAGTGTTTTAAATCGGCAACAGTGTTATGGTGTGAACGGGGAAAAATCGCTAGAGCGTGTCGAGGTGTCGGTGTAGTTTTTTATCGTAGCAACGTTGCATTGCAGCGTCTGTAATTATGACTCACTGTCCACAGTTAAATACACAGGAGTCCAATAGCTTTAGCTATTGGCTAGAAAACAGCTAAAGCTGTTTTACTCCTACATAATGTCACGCTACCCTTTAATTTAATAGCAGTGAATAAAAGGAGAGAATATGGGTAATCGAATCGATTTGGTTGCTGGACAAAATTGTCCACTATCAACACTGTCTTTGCATGTATTGGTGAGTCATGGTACTAGTCCGCAGGGTATGGAGCTTGATGTCAGTGCTTTTTTGCTTAATGCAGTAGGCAAGGTATCAAAGGATGAGGATTTCATTTTTTTTAATCAACCGGCAAGAGTCGATCAGGGCGTTTTGTTAGAGCCTGAACAATCTCGTTTTACCCTGCATTTAGACCGACCCAGTAGCGATGTGCAAAAAATCGCTTTAACTATGACCATTGCTGACGGTACGAGTAAAGGACAAAACTTTAGCCATCTCAAAAATGTCACCGTATTGGTGAAAGATTTTTTGACGGGCATGGAAATCGCTTGTTTTGCTTTGGACACCACTCCGAACAAAGAAACCGCGTTAATTCTTGCTGAATTTTATCGTCATCAAGACAAATGGAAATTCCGCGCCGTAGGGCAGGGTTTTATCGGTGGTTTGCAACCGTTAGCGGAATATTACGGTGTGAATGTCAGTGAAGCGGAAGACAGTGTTGCTAACACCACGCCGTTACCCCCAGCGGCAAAAATTAATCTCACTAAGGTGACGCTGGAAAAGAAAGGGCAGTCTATTTCACTGGATAAACACGCAGATGGACTGAGTGAAATTATGGTCAATCTTAACTGGAATGCTACGCCCGTTAAATCATTGGGCTTTTTTCGTAAAGCGGCAGCGGAAGGCATAGACCTTGATTTGGCTTGTCTTTGGGAATTTGAACAGGGCGAAATTGGTGCAACTCAAGCTTTAGGCGGGCATTTTGGTAATTTTCATCAGTTTCCATTTATTGAGTTGGATCAAGATGATCGTAGTGGGCAATCGGTAGGCGGCGAGACTTTGCGCATTAATGGTCGCTACTGGCAGGAATTTCGGCGGATTTTAATTTATACTTTTATTTATGAAGGTGTGCCTAATTGGTCGCATGTGGATGCCGTGATTACCATCAAAGCTAAAGACCAACCTGACATTGAAATACGCCTTGATAGTTATCGAGATGATCAGTTTCTCTGTGCGATTGCTATGTTGGAAAACATTAACAATCAAGTAAAAATTACTAAACTTATCGACTACTTTTCAGGACATCAAGAAATGGATAGAGCCTATGGATGGGGCTTGAATTATGTCGCGGGTAGCAAATAATATACACAATAATATTAACTAAGGAGAACCACAATGAGTTTTGATAATTTTTTAAACCAACTCAAAAGCAAAGCAAGTGAACTAAAAAGCGATATTTTGAAGTTCAAAAACAAAGATTTTCTCAATGCAGCAATGGCAGGTTCGGCATTGATCGCAATGGCGGATGGCACGATTAGCTCCGAAGAAAAACAAAAAATGATTAAGTTCATTGAGCATAATGACGCACTGTCTGTTTTTACGACTAAGGATGTGATTACCGCCTTTAAGGATTTCGTCGATCAAATAGAATTCGACAAAGATATTGGTGAATCTAAAGCCTATCAAGCTTTAGCTAAGATGAAATCAAACACTGATGCAGCCCGTTTACTGATTCGCATGATTATCAGTATCGCTTCTTCGGATGGTAATTTTGATGCGGATGAAAAAAGAATCGCGGTGAAAATAGCTAAGGAATTAGGGTTGAATCCAGCAGAGTTTGAATTGGAGTAAAGTGTGTGGAGTACAAACCTAGGTTTGTACTCCCTTCTATCACATCGTTTTGCTGGTCAACTAGAAATTGACGTTACCTTGCACCCAAATCTTTTGCGTGTCAGTAGCATTTGGTGAAAAACGGCTACCTGCATCATCAAAATAAGCATATTTTGCTAATATTGAATAGTGCTTACCGAATTTTTGCAGGGCTGAAAAATCCCATTCTCTGCCATAGTTAATGTTACCCGTGTCA
>NQJH01000112.1 GCA_002256685.1 Methylococcaceae bacterium NSP1-2
CTTAAAACCCCAAATCCTCAATTTCTTAAAAATAGTTTATGTATCAATTAACTCATTTGGTAGTGTTTTGTTTTACACACCACTCAAGCGGATCAATCGGCAACCCTTGTTTGCGTATTGCAAAATATAATCCAGACGCTTTACGTCCACCACTTTTTCCCACGGAAGCAATCACGTCGCCAGCCTCAACTAAGTCACCTACGCGTTTGTAAAGACTTTGATTAAAACCATGCACGGTCATATAGCCTTGACCATGATCGATAATGATTAATGAACCATAACCTTGCAGCGGATTTGCGTAGGCTACTTTGCCTTTAGCAACCGCTTTGACTTCTACGCCTTCACGCGCACTAATTAATACACCATCCCAAATACCTTCTGCACGCGCACTACCAAACTTATGAACTAAGCCATTGACAGGCCAAGGTAATTGACTCTTAAGTGACGGAAAATCGCTGTCAATTTGAGGCGCGGTCGGCACAGATTTAGCCACTTCTTTTGCAGGCACATTAGGTGGTGTGGTAGCCAGCGCGTCTTTTTCGTTCTGTAAGCTACTAATTAAGCCTTTGAGCTTGTTTTCGCTTTCTTTTAAATCTTTTAGTTGTTGTTGGCGAGAAGAAAAATCACGCAGCATTTGTCTCAGCAGTACGCTTCTTTGCTTTTTGACATCCTTCAGAACAACTTGCTCTGCTTGCTTTTGTTCGAGACTTTGTTCTAAGCGTTTGGTTTCAGTGTCTTTTTGCTTATCCAACTGACCTTGATGTGAAATAGCTAGCTTAATATCACTCAGTTTTTTTAAACGTGCTTTGTTAAGGTAATTGTAATATAGCATCATTCGACTAGATAACACGGGGTCTTGTTGATTTAGCATGATTTTTAGCTTTTCCTTTCTCCCCATCGCGTAGGCCGCTTTTATTTGCGCCGCCAATTCCTTGCTTTGCTTATCTATTTCTTGTTGATACATTAATCTGTCTTGTTGATTTTTACCTAAGTTTTGCCGTGCTTGCTCGATTTGTACCTGCAATGTTTTTAACGAAGCGGCGATTTCACCATAACGTTTTTCAACTTCTGCCAAGCGATTTTGTAAGGCGATTTTTTTCAGTTCAATACGTTGCATAGCTTGTTTTGCAACATCAATATTCATTTGAACTTGATTTAGCTCGCTACTTTTTTCTAAAAGTTCAGCACGCCCCTCGGTTATCGAGAGGCTGAGCAAAAGACAAAAAATCAGCTTTCTTTCATTCACAAATTAAACGGCTTGAAGTAGTGATTTTCCCGTCATTTCAATTGGTTTATCGACACCTAAAATTTCCAGCATCGTCGGTGCTAGATCAGATAAGCTACCGCCTGAGACTAACGGACGGTCGCCGCAAACATAAACCAATGGAACGAGATTGGTGGTATGCGCAGTGTGGGGTTGCCCTGTTGTTTTATCAACGAGTTGTTCAATATTGCCATGATCTGCGGTCAACAATAATTGTCCGCCGACGCTTTTCAACGCTTCTACTATACGTTGTAACGCGCTATCCACTGCTTCCACAGCGCGTATCGCCGCTTCCATAATTCCCGTATGACCGACCATATCGCAGTTGGCATAATTGCAGATAATGACATCATATTTTCCGCCAGTGATGGCAGCAACTAATTGGTTAGTGACTTCAGGCGCACTCATTTCAGGCTGTAAATCATAGGTTCTGACTTGGGGAGACGGCACTAATATGCGGTCTTCACCAAGGAAAGGCGTGTCTGTACCACCATTTAGAAAAAAAGTAACGTGGGCGTATTTTTCAGTTTCAGCCAATCTTAACTGGGTCAGACCTGCATTGGCTAACACTTCGCCCAAACCGTTTTTCATATCAGTCGAGGGGAATGCCACATCATAATCAAAGTCTTGATGGTATTCAGTGAGGGTACAAAAATAACCTTTATGCGGTTCGCCGTCTCTAGCAAAGGCATTAAACGTGTTTGAGGTGATTGCTTGAGAAATTTCGCGGGCGCGATCAGCTCTAAAATTCATAAAGACCACAGAGTCTTGTGGATCTAGCGCGACCGCTTGCTGATTGGCATCCAAAATGATAGTCGGCAATACAAATTCATCAGTTTCGCCTCGGCTGTAGGCGGCTTCTAAGGCATTCGAGGCAGAATCACTGCTAAAGTCGGCTTGACCTTTGACAATTAAATTATAGGCTTGATGAACACGATCCCAACGATTGTCTCTATCCATTGCATAAAAACGACCCGTGATTGAAGCGATACGCCCAACACCGAGTTGTGCAAATTTTGCATCCAGTAATTCAATAGAAGAGCTGGCACTTTTAGGCGGTACATCGCGTCCATCTAAAAACGCATGTAAATAAATTTTAGTTAAGCCGCGTTTGGCAGCTAATTCGACCATTGCGACAATTTGGTCTTCATGACTATGCACACCACCCGCAGACAGTAAGCCCATAATATGCAAGGCTTTGTCGTTGGCTTTAGCCAAATCAACCGCGCGGCATAGCACGGGATTGGTATAAAAACTGCCGTCTTGAATGGCATCATTGACTTTGGAAAAATCCTGAGGCACATAACGACCTGCGCCAATGTGCGTATGCCCCACTTCTGAATTACCCATTTGATCGCTAGGTAAGCCCACCGAATGACCTGAACAATCCAGTAACGTCATCGGATAGTCTTTTTGTAATCTATCCCAACAAGGTGTGTTTGCCAGCGCAATGGCGTTGCTTGCTGACTCCAGTGTATAGCCGAATCCATCAAGGATCAGCAACACCAACGGCTTTGGTCTGTTCGACATTCATTTCTCCAAAAACTAAAAAAATCCGCGTAACGGGACGGACACCAATCTTAATCACAAACGCTTTTTGTATTATCCATTACCCAAAATGATTAAAAATAAGGTATCATTTTGCCAGATTTGCTGGTTTTTTGGATTTTTACAAGAAGGCGGTTAGGTAATATTATACCCGAACTTCAGTTTTTTAGTTGACTTTGGCGTTCTAAGTTCAGTGCAGGTTTTTTAGTTGACTTTGGCGTTCTAAGTTCAGTGCAGTAGCATGGGTAGAACACAGTGAAACTCATCACATCGCCGAATGATTATGAGGGGGTTTCGGTGATTGCTGCTACCCATCCTATATAATTTTGATCTAGTCTTTAAAAATCCAGTGATGACCGAATAGGCAACCGTTCGTAATCCCGTCATTACGCATGGATTTATTTTAAAATCGAATATTCTCAACCCATAGCATTTAAGTAATCATAATGAAAACTAAAGACGCGCACATTTTATATGATGATGCCGATATAACCAAAGCGGCACGCTGCTTAAAAGCCATGTCTCATCCATTACGCTTAAAAATATTATGCCTACTGGGTAATAAATCGATTAGCGTACAAGAAATTGTCGAACAAGTAGGCACTAGTCAAAGCAATATTTCTCAACACCTATCAATTCTTAAAGAAAAAAACATCCTTGGCTGTAAAAAAGAAGCCAATCGAGTTTATTACTTTATTGACGATGAGCGGATGCTGAAACTCATTGAAATGATGCGTGATGTCTTTTGTTCGGCACATTAATTTATTTTTACCATTCACCTCACAAAATACAAGCTTACCTAATATGGATCGATACATAGAGTTTATTTTAAATCATTACATTTTGGCACTTGCACTTGCCGTTGTTACTTACTTGTTAATACAAGAATTATTCGACACCGCATTTAATAAATCAAAGGGTGTCTCGCCCTTATTAGCTGTTGCTAAAATGAACAACAGCGATACCATTATCATTGATGTACGCGAACCACCCGAATTTGTTGTCAGCCATATTGAGCAAGCGACCAATACACCGTTAAGCAAATTACCTGAATTATTACCCACCTTAACAGAACAAAAAACTAAACCTATACTGGTTGTCTGCCAAAACGGCACACGCTCTGCCTCAGCGGGTAAAATACTCACTAAAGCAGGTTTTGAACAAGTTTTCGTTATTACTGGCGGCATGACCGCGTGGGAAGACTACAAACTACCTGTAAAAATGTCTAGCAAACACAAAAAAAATTAATGTTTTTAATCTAAAAATATTCTTATGAACCAACCCTTAAACAGAAAAAACCATCCTATCATGACTGAAGAAACTAACGCTGTAGAAAAACAATTCGCTATTCAAAAGATTTATACTAAAGATATGTCGTTTGAAACGCCTAACTCACCTAAAATATTTACTGAAAAATGGGAGCCTTCCGTTGATTTTAACTTAGGCTCTCATGTTGAACCTTTAGATAATTCATTCTTTGAAATCAACCTAACTCTCACCATTACTGTTAAAAACCAAGACACGGTTGCTTATCTGGTTGAAGTCAATCAAGCAGGTATTTTTGCTTTATCTGGCTTTAGCGATCAAGAAATGGGCCCGATGGTGGGTAGTTTCTGTCCGAACATTCTTTTCCCTTACGCCAGAGAAGCAGTTTCTGACCTGATTATCAGAGGTGGTTTTCCACAACTGTTGTTAGCCCCAGTTAATTTTGATGCGTTGTATGCGCAACATTTACAACAATCTCAAGCAGCAGTACCTAGTTCAGAGACAATTAATTAATCTGCTGAATGAATAAAAAAATAGCTATATTAGGTGCGGGTTCTTGGGGAACGGCACTTGCTATCTTGGCAGCCAGAAATGGTTGCCAAGTATTGCTATGGGGGCATGATCCAAAGCACATTGCCGCATTGGCAGACGATCGGGAAAATAAACAATATTTATCTGGCTTAGCGTTTCCGAAAAATTTAAAAGTAACCGCTGATTTAGCAGAACTAGGTGCATTTTCTAATTTACTACTGGTCTGTGCGCCGAGTCACGCTTTTAAAGATGTTCTCATTAAGCTGAAACCCTATCTATCCAATGAAGTCAGTATCGCATGGGCAACCAAAGGCTTTAATCCCGATGATGGCAGCCTACTGCATGAAGTCGTCGCTGAACTATTTAGCACACAAACACCCGCCGCTATTCTTTCAGGACCTACCTTTGCTCGCGAAGTCGCGGCTGATTTACCGACTGCGATTACTATTGCCGCCAATCAGTCCCATTTTGCTCGGCAATTGAGCGATATGCTCCATAGCGAACGGTTTCGCACCTACACCAGTGCCGACATTATTGGTGTAGAAGTCGGTGGCGCAGTAAAAAACGTACTAGCGATTGCCGCAGGGATTGCAGATGGATTGGGTTTTGGTGCCAATACTAGAGCAGCACTGATTACGCGCGGTCTGACTGAGATTATTCGTTTAGGCGTAAAATTAGGCGGCAAACAAGACACCTTTATGGGACTAGCAGGTTTAGGTGATTTGCTGTTGACCTGTACCGACAACCAATCTCGAAACCGTCGTTTTGGTTTAGCTTTAGGTTTAGGCAAGGATAGAAAAGAGGCGATGGCAGAAATTGGTCAAGAAATTGAAGGCGTATTTGCGGCAAAAGAAACCTATTTACTGGCACAAAAACATAACATCGAAATGCCGATTACCGAACAAACCTATAAAGTTTTATACGAAGGTTTAGCCCCTTTAACCGCCGTACAAAATCTATTAGCCCGCGAACAAAAATCGGAATCGTAAGAGCTTTTATAGTTCCAACATTCTCCCAGTGGTACTGCCCCACATCCTCGTGTTCTAAATAACCTGAGTTCGATATAAGAAATATTAAGATTTTTCTTAACGCTCCACCACCATTAAGTTAATCGTCCAATAGCTTTAGCTATTTTCTAGCCAATAGCTAAAGCTATTGAACTCCTATTCTTAACTTAATGACTGTATATGACAGTTTGGTTTAAATCTGTCTGGAACAAAAAATACGAGGGGTAATGGATTAAATAACCCATACTGAATTAGTCGTTAAGCCTGTATTATTCATACTACTAGCCACCACGCCCACTAATTCCACCAGCGTATCAGTAACCCCGCCATCTTGGAAAACATAAGTATTATTGGTATCGGCAATAAAAGCCACGGTATTACCTCCCGTGATATTAGCTTGCAAATAGGTTAATACATTAGCTAGATTAGTAGCCGCACTGATAGTAATCGGTGCGGTGTAGTCATTGGCATCGTCAAAGCTAATAATACCTTTGCTAATACTATGACTACGGACAATGCCTGAATCAACACCATTGACCGCCACTGCATTAGCGGCAATAAAAATACTGTCTAAATCCAACCTATCAACACCTGCTTGGTTACCATTTCCAGTACCCAATTTAAAGCTCTGCGCCACATCATAGCTATTTACTAAGCTGTCACCGGTCGCAATAGTCAGCGTATCGATTGCAGGAGTCGTTTCGGTGAGATTGTAAGTATCTTTACCAAGACCGCCGATAAGAATATCTGATCCGCCTTGACCATCGAGAATATTGTCGCCCGTGTTGCCGTTAAGAATATTATTGTCGGCACTACCCGTGGCATTAATCGCCGCCGTACCTGTGAGAATCAATTGCTCAACACTGGTACTTAAGGTATAGGAAGAAGCCCTTGAATAAACAACATCCCACCCTTCAGCAGAATTTTCTATGATGCTATCGCTGGCATTGTCAACGCTATAGGTATCGTCTCCTAAGCCGCCTATCATGGTATCTACACCCGCTCCACCACTGAGAACATTATTGCCACTATTACCAGTCAACTGATTATTCAGCGCGTTACCGCCGCCATTAATTGCTGCACTGCCTGTGAGAATCAGATTTTCAACGTTGGCGGCTAAGGTGTAGGAAGCTATCGAATAGACAGTATCCGACCCTTCGCCCGCATTCTCCACAACCACATCATTGGTGTCGTCAACCATGTAACTATCATCACCTGCACCGCCCAACATGGTATCCGCACCCGCCAAACCATCCAGAATGTTATTCGCACTGTTACCCGCCAACTGATTGTTTAGTGCGTTACCCGTGCCATTAATCGCTGCACTGCCTGTGAGAATTAGATTCTCAACGTTAGCGGCTAAGGTGTAGGAGGACGCTCTTGAAGAAACGGTATCTGACCCTTCGCCCGCATTTTCTATGACTACATCGCTGCTATCACTCACGGCATAGCTGTCATTGCCTAAACCGCCTGTCATAGTATCCACACCCGACCCGCCAATAAGAACATTATTCGCACTGTTACCTGTCAACTGATTATTCAGTGCGTTACCCGTGCCATTAATCGCTACGCTACCGGTGAGAATCAGATTCTCAACATTGGCACTTAAGGTATAAGAGGAAACTACCGAATAGACCGTATCCAATCCTTCGCTTGCATTCTCAACAACCACATCGCCGGTATTGTCAACCCTATAGCTATCATCACCTGCACCGCCCAACATGGTATCCGCACCAGCCAGACCATCGATAATGTGATTACCAACACCTCCAGTAAGTACATCATTACTCGCCGTGCCGATGATGTGGTTATTGCTAGCTGCTACATTAAAGCTCAGCGTATTAGCCAAAACAGCCAAATCCACGCCGCCATTAGCAGTACCGCCATTGTCTTGTACTTGAAAATTAAAACTAGCGTAGTTACCGCCGTTGCTATCAGCTACGGGGTTGAAAGTGAGTTTACCGTTATTAATATCAGCAATACTGATACTAACATTGCCAGTCACTACAACACCGTTTAGCTTCAAACTACCCGCCAGCGGCAAACTACTAATTTTTACTGCTAACAAACTATTACCATCCACATCACTAAAACCGAAGTCAGTAGCGGTAAAGGTGTAAACGTTATTTTCGTTGAAAGTGATAGTTTTATTCGTACCACTGGGTGCGTCATTAACCTCTACTAAATTCACACTTTGTATAGCGACAACATTCCCCCCATTACCATCTGTCAAGATGTAACTTAAATTAAGCACGCCGTTGTAATTTGCGGTTGGGGTAATCGTAAATGTACCATTGTTGTTATTAAGCACCGTGCCTTGATTTGCAGTTAAATCAGTTATCGACAAACTATCACCATCAGAATCACTGAAACCTGCCAACAAATCAGTCACACTGACGATATAAGCGGTATCTTCTACCCCCGCTATTAATACCGCATTGGCAGACCCTGTGGGATTATGATTAACAGGCAGTGGAGGCGTTACTGTACCCGCTACAACAAGCATAAAATCATCACTCACGCTTGCACTGGCAATATCTGTAGTAGTCAGTTTAATATTCAAATTACCGATATTGGCAGACGAAGGTGTACCGCTAAAAGTGCGCGTGGCAGCATTAAAACTTAACCATGCAGGCAACACAGAACCATCAATTTGGCTTGCCTGATAGCTCAGCGTATCGCCAACATCAACATCAGTGAAACTATCAGCGGGGATGGTATAAATAAAAGCAGTGCTTTCATTTGTAGTTTGATCGTTTAAAGCATGAGCAATTACAGGCGCGTCATTGACCAGAGTTACATTCAGCGTCACCTGAATTGTGCTAACCGACTCCAAGCCGCCGTTATCTTTCGCCACGGCGGTAAAGGCATTCAGTGTGCCATTGGCATTGAGTGCAGGTGTCCAATACGCTTGATGACTGGCATCAACGGTGTTATTGGACGCACTCCACGCGGTGGCGGTTAGCGCGTCACTGCCGATTCTTAATGTGCCACTATTGACCGCTTTAATGACGAAAGCCGTTACCGTGCCATCCATATCCGCTTCATTGCCTTGGCTTTGTAAATCAGCAAATGACACCGTAATTTGGCTGTCTTCGCTACCAGTGGCAACGACTGAACTGAAAGTAGTTAAAGTGGGGGCAATATTCGAGGGTGTATCAGTAATGGTTAAGATATGATTGGAATTATTCAGCAATACTGACACTGTATCAATGTTACTACTGCCATTGGCTACGACTAGATCAGTTTTACCATCGTTATTAAAATCACCCACATTAACAACAGACATAGAAGTTACGCCTGTTGCATAATCAATCTTAGTGTCAAAGCCTGTATTGGCTGTATTTCGCAACAACACCAAAA
The DNA here is from genome assembly GCA_002256685.1 of Methylococcaceae bacterium NSP1-2. GTDB lineage: Bacteria > Pseudomonadota > Gammaproteobacteria > Methylococcales > Methylomonadaceae > UBA4132. The sequence goes on from NQJH01000112.1 coordinate 8,980, forward strand.
CCGTGTTGCCGTTGGGTACAGCTACTAAATCGAGTTTGCCATCATTATTGAAATCAGCCACGCTGACAGCCCAAAGGGATGAGCCTGTTGCATAATCGACTTTAGCATCAAAGCCAGTATTAGCCGTATTACGCATCAGCACTGAAACAGTGTTACTACTATAATTGGCTATGGCTAAATCAAGTTTCCCATCATTATTGAAATCACCCGTACTAACAGAAAAA
>NQJH01000335.1 GCA_002256685.1 Methylococcaceae bacterium NSP1-2
CCGCTTTAACCGCGTCATCTTTAGCCATGACTTGTGCAGACACAGGATTATTTAAGCGAATTTGTTCATTCACTAAGCGTTCAAGAACAGCGATTTGTTCATCGGTCACAGGTTCAAAATGTGAGAAATCAAAACGTAGCCGTTCAGTGTTCACTAATGAACCTTTTTGGGTGACGTGTTCACCCAAGGTTTGCCGTAATGCCGCATGGAGTAAATGCGTGGCAGAATGGTTGAGTTCGGTGGCTTTACGCGCGGCGGCGTTGACGGTGGTTAGCGCAGTTTGCCCCGTACTTAATGCCCCTGAAACCAGTTTACCTTTGTGCAAAAATAATGTGCCGCCTTGTTTTTGTGTGTCTGTCACTTCAAACACTGCGCCAGCGACCACAATTTGACCGCTATCGCCGACTTGTCCGCCTGATTCAGCATAGAATGGGGTTTTATCTAACACCACTAAGCCTTCTTCACCTGCATTTAAGTGGTCAACGGCTTGCCCTTGTTGATACAGCGCGACAATATGCGCGGTGTCGTCTAGGTGGTCGTAACCGGTGAATTCGGTTTGACTATCGAGCTTGATGTCTTGATGATAATCGCCACCGAAACTACTGGCTGAACGCGCTCTATCGCGTTGTGCGTTCATGGCAATTTCAAAACCGGCATGATCTACAGTCAGGTTATTTTCCCGCGCAAAATCAGCGGTTAAATCGACAGGGAAACCATAGGTGTCATAGAGCTGAAAAACTACATCACCTGAAATACTTCCAGTATTTTCATGCCCTGCCCTAGCGTTTCGGCAAAGCGTTGTTCTTCTTTTTGTAAGACGCGTTCGACTTGGGCTTGTGCCGCTTTCAGTTCAGGGAATGCCTCACCCATTTCTTTCACTAACGGTGCAACTAATTGATAAAAGAATACGTCTTGAATGCCTAAACGATAGCCGTGACGAATGGCGCGGCGAATGATGCGACGTGATACATAGCCACGTCCTTCATTGGAAGGCATGACACCATCAGTAATCAAAAACGCGCACGAGCGAATATGATCGGCAATCACGCGTAATGAGCTTTGGTTTAAGTCAGTCGTATTGGCTAACTTCGCCGCAACTGTCAGTACAGATTGAAATAAGTCGATTTCGTAGTTGCTATGTACGCCTTGCAATACGGCGGCAATCCGCTCTAAGCCCATGCCAGTATCAACGGAAGGTTTAGGTAACGGCGTTAACGTACCATCAATATCACGGTCATACTGCATGAAGACTAGATTCCAAACTTCGATATATCGGTCACCGTCTTCTTCAGGAGTTCCGGGTGGACCACCTGCAATGTGTTCGCCGTGATCATAAAATATTTCGGTGCAAGGACCACAAGGACCCGTATCACCCATTGACCAAAAATTATCTTTCGCACCGATTTTAGAAAAACGGTTTTTATCAATACCGACATCTTCTAACCAAATCGCTTCGGCTTCTGCATCTTCTTCAAACACCGTGACCCATAATTTTTCCGCTGGAATTTCTAACTCTTGAGTTAAAAAATCCCACGCAAAATGAATTGCTTCTTTTTTGAAATAATCGCCAAAGCTGAAATTGCCTAGCATTTCAAAAAAAGTGTGATGCCGTGCGGTATAACCAACGTTTTCTAAGTCGTTGTGTTTACCACCAGCGCGGACACAACGCTGGCTAGTCGCGGCTTTAGTGAACTCGCGCTGTTCACGACCTAAAAACACGTCTTTAAACTGCACCATGCCCGCATTAGTAAATAATAGCGTCGGATCATTGGCAGGAATCAGTGAGCTGGAGGCTTCTATAGCGTGTCCGCGTTGGCGAAAAAATTCTAGGAAAGCGGAGCGCAATTCTGCGCTAGTCATTTTTTTCATGGTAGTCAGGAGTTTAAAGGTGGAAAACTTAGGAAAACTGAATGTTTAAGTGTTGGCATAAAGCAGTAATTAGCGTACTGGGAAATCCCCGCTGCATTAAAAAACGGCAGCGTTTAGCCCATTCTGAACGACTTAATCGTGTGTTATGGTCATATTTTTTGTGATAGACCTGTTCGAGTAATTCAAGCCAACTGTCGGCGAATGCTAGCATGATGTTATCAAGATTAACCGCATTCACGCCGTTTTGTTTAAGCTCGTAGCTAATAGCCAATGAGCCGTAGCCTTTTTGTATGCGATGCCGTGTGTAACTTTCAGCATAGCGAGTATCGCTTTGCCAGCCTTGATTAGCTAATTCTTCAATAACGGGCAGAATATCATTTTTATTAAAGCCTTTTGCCACTAATTTAGTCAGCAATTCTTTTTGGCTATGTTCTCTACGCATTAACAAACGTAAGCAACTGTCTTTGATTTGCTTAGAGACGCGCACCTCTGCGTCTCTACTCTTATCATTAGTCGATGTATCAATCATCGGCATTTATAGTGGAGTACAAAAATATTTTGTACTCCTTACAAATCCACGTCACTAGGATCAAATTCTGCAATAACCGCTTGTGGTTTATTAAAGGCTTCGGCTCTGATTTTAGCTTCAATTTCTTTGGCTTTTTCAGGATTTTCTTTTAGGAAGGTTTTAACATTGTCCTTACCCTGCCCGATTTTGTCACTGCCATAGCTATACCATGAACCTGCTTTTTGAATAAAGCCGTAAGCCACGCCTAAATCAACTAATTCCCCTGCAAATGAAATACCTTCGCCGTATAAAATTTCAAATTCAGCTTGTTTAAACGGCGGTGCGACTTTATTTTTGACCACTTTAACGCGGGTTTCGTTGCCGATAACTTCATCGCCTTTTTTGACTGAACCAATGCGGCGAATATCTAACCGTACTGAAGCATAAAATTTAAGCGCGTTACCGCCAGTGGTAGTTTCTGGCGAACCAAACATCACACCGATTTTCATACGAATTTGGTTAATAAAAATCACTAGCGTATTCGAGCGTTTAATATTCGCAGTCAATTTACGCAAGGCTTGGGACATCAATCGGGCTTGTAAAGTTTGCGCAAGGCTTGAGACATCAAACGGGCTTGTAAACCCATGTGCGAATCGCCCATATCGCCTTCGATTTCAGCTTTTGGTGTTAATGCAGCAACTGAGTCAATAACGACAATATCCACCGCGCCAGAGCGCACTAACATATCAACGATTTCTAAGGCTTGCTCACCCGTATCAGGCTGAGAAACTAATAAATCATCCACATTAACGCCTAATTTTTGCGCATAACCGCAATCTAACGCATGTTCAGCATCAACAAATGCCGCCACACCGCCCAGTTTTTGCATTTCGGCAATCACTTGTAAAGTTAGCGTGGTTTTTCCTGACGATTCAGGACCATAAATTTCAACCACACGACCACGCGGCAAACCGCCCACGCCTAAAGCAATATCCAAACCTAATGAACCTGTGGAAACCACATCAATATCACGCGATGCAGCGACATCACCCATCCGCATGACTGAGCCTTTTCCAAACTGCTTTTCTATTTGCATTAATGCCGCGCCTAGTGCTTTCTTTTTGTTCTCATCCATTGCTATTGCCCTGTGTGTGTAAGATAGGATTATTATCACATACCGATAAGGCTTCGGATAGTGTTCATTTATTCTGATTCAAGCAATTCAAACGCCTTGCTGAACGGTCAAAAAATCACGGTCATAATTGGCTAGTCTTAAGAGCAAACTATTTTTATATTCCCACGCGCCACATT
>NQJH01000006.1 GCA_002256685.1 Methylococcaceae bacterium NSP1-2
CATTACGCATTCAAATTTATGCGCGTGATGTCAGCATTACCCTCGAAGTCGCTAAAGCTACCAGCATTCTCAATGTTCTACCCGCGACTATCACCGATATTATTGATGATGAAGAGGGACAGAGTGTGGTGCGTCTGCAAGTCGGTAACCAGCCATTGTTAGCGCACATTACCCGCAAATCAGCACACTTACTAAGTTTGAAAACTGGCATGACCGTTTATGTGCAGATTAAAGGCACATCAATATTAAATTAACCAACTGGAGTTTTATCATGAAAGCAAGTACGCGAAATCAATTTACTGGAACAGTCAGTGAAGTCCGTATCGGTGCGGTTAATGCCGAAGTCCATATTCGTTTGCAAGGCGGCGAAACCATTGTTGCCGCTATTACCAAAGAATCCATTGAATCATTGGCAATTAAAGAAGGTATTAAGGTCATTGCGTTAGTTAAAGCCTCACAAATTGTTATCGTGACTGATTTTGGTGGTTACAAATTTTCAGCGCGTAATCAGCTAAAAGGCACAGTGAATCACGTTAAACTGGGTACAGTTAACGCTGAAGTCGATATTGTCTTAAGCGGTGGTGAACAAATTGCCGTTACTGTGACCAACAACAGTGTGGAAACCTTAGGTTTGCACGAAGGTCAAGCTGCTACGGCAATCTTCAAAGCAGGTGCGGTTATTTTAGCGGTCGCTAATTGATGTTTTGGGTAACGTTCTGATCAAAAATCAAGCTCGATTTTTTAGCGGCGGCTTCTTTCTCGTGATTGATTCGCGTTGCCGCTTGCTCATAAGACTCGCCAATCCGTGCTAATCTCTCGATTTCTGACACCGCCACACCGAAAATAATTTTTTCTTTAGGCTTAGGTACTTTTTTCGGATTTTTGGATGTTTCTGGCTGTTTTTCGGCAAAGGTAAAGATTAAATGCGTGACATTGCGCCCCGTTTTGCGCTGTGTCCATGTCACTTGATAATTTGAATGGGTGTTGATGTCTTTAACAGCGGGGTCTATAACATATTTTTTAAAGTCTTTGATGGAAGAATATTTATCACCAATTTGAAATTGTTTTTTTAGCCAGTCAATTTCAATTTCTCGCTTACCTGTGATTTTCCATTGCATTAACAATTCATACAAGCGAATGCCATAAATTGAACTCATCGCGCCGATATGCTCAAGTTGATAAAAAGTAAAATTCCCTGTTAATTCACTTAAATAAGGCAGCAAAAGCGGAGAAAAAAATAGGCTTATTTTTCCTAAGTCTGGGTAGTAATTAATTGCACTAATCCAGCGCGTTTTGGTGTATTTGAGAAATTTATCGGTAGGGTCTGGATTGTCAATAATCACATAACGCTCAAAAAGTTGCTCTGAAATCTTTTTTAAAGTTTGATAGGTCTTATCTAGGCTAATACCAAATTGAGCAGAAAATTCCTTTGCAGTCACTTCAAAACGTTCTGTCGCCAACAAGGGTTTGCTTGAACTAACCTTAGCGATACAGGACAAAATCAGTCGTTGTTCATTAAGACTCAGTTTGTAACCCGCCTCAATAACTTTGTTCGATTTATAAACGATTAAATTATTTTTAGTCATAAAATTTTAGTATCAACAAAGCAATAAAAGGAGTTTAATTATTAAGCACCTTAAAAACAACTTATTTCTCCCCTTATAAACAACCTATTTCTCCCTTTAAACAACCTATTTCTCCTATTAAGCAACCTATTTCTCCCTTAATGACCTCATAACATATTGAAAATAAAATAAAATTAGGTTCGTAAAATCTTTTAAAAGCTTTAAAAGATCATAAAAAGGATACGCTTAACTTTTGCGTACATTTTATCTTTGTTAGTATTAAAACCACTTACCCGACCGAATCAAGTCATCGAACTAATAGTCTTGCGGAAGCGGGTGAGTGCAAGTACAAAAAAAACACTGCCAATCACAAACAAGCTGAGAAATTGTGACCAAACGATGCTGATACCAGCACCACGATACAAAATAGCTTGAGCGAGGGAAATGAAGTGAGTAGTGGGTGTCGCCAGCATGATGTTCTGAACCAGTTCAGGCATACTCTCGCGTGGAGTCATACCACCAGATAGCATTTCTAGCGGTAACAAGATGACCAGTAATAACAATCCGAACTGTGGCATCGAGCGTGCCACTGTACCCAGCAAAATACCCAGCGAAGTGCTAGTGAATAGGTAGAGTGCCATACTAGCGACAAACAGGGCTAGCGAACCTTGAAGCGGTACTTCAAGCAATCCCTGCACGACAATAATGAGCGATGCTGTTGATATTACAATGACGACCAATCCCATAGACCACACTTTCGCAAGCATGATTTCAAACGGGGTTAGCGGCATGACCAAGAGATGCTCTATAGTGCCGTGTTCACGTTCTCGAATCAGCGCGGCACCTGTGAGAATAATGGACAATGCGGTGATACTGTTGACCAGTTCCATTACCGAGCCGAACCATATCGCGCTTTGATTCGGATTAAACTGCACGCGTGTTTCCAGTTCAACAGGCAACGTCACGAGTGCGCGATGACCCTGAACAAATGTCGATACTTCGCCATTAACAATGGTCTGTACATAGCTGTTGCCGATAAAAGCTTGTGCGATGCGGGTGGCATCGACATTGAGCTGAATCGTCGGTTGCCGTCCTGCCAATAGGTCACGTTGAAAATTGGGCGGAATATCCAACACGAAGGTGTAGAGACCTGCATCCATGCCCGGATCGGCGGCGTACTGATCGATAATGACGGGTGTCATAAAATGCGGTAGATAAAAAGCATTGATGATTCGTACCGATAAGGGCGAGTTGTCTTCATCAACGATGGCGATAGGTGCTTTGTTTAACGATTGCGGAAGACCGCTGGCGACGATATATATCTGACCACTGAACGAGAAGCCGATAATAATCAACATCAGGGTATCGCGCCCTAGGCTGCGTATTTCCTTAATGCCCAGATGAAAAATATTGAGCAGGGTGAGCATGGTTAACGCTCCTGTTTATTGAGCAGTGAAACGCTCAAGCCGACAACGATCAAAATCGATAAAGCTAACGGCAACAAATATTGACTTAAATCAGCGAAACCCAGTGCTTTAGAAAAAGTGCCTCGGCAGATGGTTAAAAAATGCGTGCCGGGAAAAATATCACCTATCAAACGTGCGCCACCTTCTAGCGACGATACGGGGTCTATCATGCCAGAAAATCGATTGGAAGGAATAAAAGTAGCGATAAAGGTGGCGAAGATGGCTGCAATCTGGCTGCGCGTAAAAACTGAAATCAGCAAACCAAAACCAGTAGAAAATGCCACATACAGCAATGCGGCTACGGTCAACAGCAGAAAGTCACCTTTGTGTGGCACACCGAAAACCCACACCGCCATTGCGCACAGCAAAAAGAAATTGACCATGCCCATCGCAATGTAAGGCAGTTGTTTGCCCACCAAAAATTCCAGTTTGGTGACTGGGGTGACGTACAGATTCAGGATAGAACCGAGTTCCTTTTCTCGCACCACGCTGAGTGCGCTGAGCATGGCAGGAACTAGCATTAACAAGATTGGAATCACTGACGGCACCATAGCGGGCAGGCTCTTAACATCAGGATTGTAACGAAAACGGGTTTCAATGTTCATCAAGCTAGCAGGTATTGGTTTGGTAGTGTGGCGACGTGCCTGTTCCAGTAGCCACGTTTGGTGCATTGCCTGTACATAACCGCGAATGTTTTCGGCACGAGTCGGCATCGCACCGTCTATCCACGCACCGATTTTGACGCTATTACCGCGTTGCAAATCGCGAGCGAAGTTAGGTGGAATTTCCAATGCCAGACTCAATTCGCCGCTACGCATACGGCGGTCGAGCTGTTCGTAATCGGTAATCGGTGGCTGAGCGATAAAGTAGCGTGATCCGCCGAGGTCGAGTATGTAGTTGTTGCTGAGCGTGGTTTGGTCGCGGTCAAGTACCGCAAAACGCAAATTCTCGACATCCATCGTAATACCGTAACCGAAAGTAAGCATCAAAAACAAAGTGCCGAACAACGCGATTAAAGTACGAATGGGGTCGCGGCGCAACTCGATGGCTTCGCGTCTGCTGATACTGAACAAACGCAACAGGCTAAAGCGGCTATCAGTGGGGGCTGTGTACTGGTCTGCGGTCGTGGGCAGCGGTATTTCCGATTCGCTGACGGACGGCTCATCAATACCCACAGCGTCTTGCAGATAAGCGATGAATGCTTGTTCCAACGTGGTGTGCCCACTGCGCTCGACTAGCTTAGTCGGCGTATCGCTAGCTAGGATTTTTCCTGCGTGCATCAGTGAGATGCGGTCACACCGTTCAGCTTCGTTCATAAAGTGGGTAGAGATAAAAATTGTCACTTGGTCACGGCGGGAGAGATCAATGATTAGCTCCCAGAATCTGTCTCGTGCCACTGGATCGACACCAGAGGTCGGCTCATCGAGAATCAATAAGTCTGGTCGGTGAATGACGGCAACCGCCAGCGACAGACGCTGGCGTATCCCCAAAGGCAATGCGTCGGGCAAGCTGTTCATGGCACTATCAAGCATGAAACGCTGCCCCATTTCAGCGATACGAGCGGGAATATCGGCTGCGGGCAAATGGAACAATCGGGCGTGCAACTCCAAGTTTTGCCGCACAGTCAGTTCGCTATACAGCGAGAAGGCTTGCGACATATATCCGACCCGTTTGCGCGTCGCCATATCGTTCACATCAATGGTTTGACCGAATAGCCGCGCTTCTCCTTCGCTGGGTGACAATAATCCCGTTAGCATTTTCATCGTGGTTGATTTACCACAGCCGTTAGAGCCAAGAAAACCAAATATTTCGCCGCGCTCGATACGCAGACTGACATTATCAACCGCCACGAAATCATCGAAACGCATCGTTAGACCATCTGCTTCAATAGCGATTTCCGCTGTGCCGCTATGGGTATCGCGCGGTGGAATGACGATTGCTTTGTGACCTTCGCGTTTTTCATTTGGCAGTAGGCGTATAAAAGCCGCTTCCAAACTGTCGGTTTTAGTCTGCGCCCGTAACTCTGCGGCGGTGCCAGTAGCAAGTATTCTGCCCTCATCCATAGCCACCAGCCAATCGAAGCGTTCCGCTTCGTCCATGTAAGCGGTGGAAACCAGTACGCTCATACCCGTCCGTCGTGTCCGCAGTCGTGCAATCAGTTCCCAGAACTGAGCGCGTGATAGCGGATCAACACCCGTTGTAGGTTCATCCAATACCAACAAGTCAGGGTCGTGAATCAGTGCGCAACAAAGGGCAAGTTTCTGTTTCATGCCGCCTGATAATTTACCTGCGGGGCGATCATGGAACGCGGTCAAACCGGTACTGGCTAGCAATTCAGTGATACGTTGCTGACGCTCAGCCTGTTTGTGACCGAACAAGCGACCGAAGAAGTCGATATTCTCAAAGACCGACAACGTGAGATAGAGATTTTTGCCTAAGCCTTGTGGCATATAAGCAATACGAGGACATACGGCACGACGATGGGCAGCGTCGGCGATGTCGCCACCCAACACGTTAATTTTACCATTTTGCAACTTGCGTGCGCCCGTCATCAACGACATCAAACTGGATTTACCCACACCATCGGGACCGATTAGCCCGACCATACGATTGGCAGGAATATCCAGACTGAGATTATCCAAGGCGAGCGTGTCACCATAACGCAGACTCACGCCTTGCACACGAATGACAGGTGCAGCCAAGGTGTCCGTGTTCATTTCGGCAACTTGATTTCGAGGTTAGCAGGCCATTCGATGGCTGGGTCGAGTTTAATGTACGCCATGCCAGATACACCTGTCTTAACCTGTTGAATATGCTGTTTTAATAGTTCAGGATCAATTCGAGCGCGGACGCGGAACATCAGCTTGAGGCGTTCGCTATCCGTCTCCACTGTTTTCGGCGTAAACTGAGCAACGCTAGCGACAAAACTGGTCTTGGCTGGAATGACGTTATTTGGTAGCGCGTCAAACACTAGGCGAATGTCGCTGCCTAATGCAACCTTGCCTGCTGCCTCGGTGGGGAGGAAGAAGGTCATATAAACATCGGACAAATCTACCATATTGAGTATACGACCACCCGCATCCAGCACTTCGCCCGCTTCAGCGACACGGTACTGCACACGACCATCGCGCGGTGCTTTCAGTTCATTGTCATTAATATCTGCTTGTAGACGCGCGACCGTTGCTTTGACGGCTTCAATGACCGATTGCGCCTGTATCACTTGTGATTTTGCGGCATCAATGGCTGCTCGCGCGGCGGCGACCTGAGCGATGGCGGTATCAATCCCTGCTTTCATACCCAACACGCGGGCATGATTGTCATCCACTTCCTGTTGTGGCATCGCGCCTTCGCCAACCAGTCGTTGCGAACGGTTTAGCCTTTTTTCCGCCGCATCAAATTCGGCTCGACGTTGGGCAACGACCGCTTGCGCGGCGGTGTATTCGCTCTCGCGTTGAATAACGATGGATTTTGCTGTTTGATAGGCATTCTCAGCTTCGCGGACTTTGGCTCGCGCTTCCGCTTGTTGAGCCTGTAATACTTGGGTATCCATACGAGCCAATACTTTACCCGCTTGGACGAAATCACCTTCTTTTGCCATGATTTCGACTATACGACCTGCGGTTTTGGTGGCGATATTAATTTCTGTTGCCTCAATTCGACCATTGCCCGCTACGATGCCGACAGGCAAACCAACAGGGCGCAATGTCCACCATAATGCAAACGCAGCCGCAAGAACGATGCTGATTAGAATTAACGTCGATGTAGTCTGTTTACTCATAATTCCCCTTTGGCGTTTGCACCGCCGCCCAGTGCTTTGTAAACGGCAATCAGATTAGTAGATGTCGCTGCTTGAGAACGGGCTAGCTCGATTTCGGCAATATAGAGGACACGCTGCGCATCCAGTACATCCAGAAAGGAGATGACACCTTCTTTATAACGCAGTTGCGACAGACGTACCGATTCCTGCAAATCGACCACCGCACTAGACAATGTCTGTCGACGAATTTCTTCTTTAAGATAACGGGTCAGCGCAGTTTCGGTTTCCGCAAGTGCATCCAGTACCGCCTTTTCGTAAGTCAAATAAGCTTCTTTTTGCTTAGCGTCGGCAAGGTCAATTCCCGCCTGAATTCGCCCGAAATTCAATAAGGGTTGTATCAGATTGGCGGCAGTACCATAAGAAAAAGCTGCCGATTTGAATAGAGCTTCAACATCCGTATTGCGCAGTCCTAAAAAAGCAGACAGTGATATTTTTGGAAACAGCTCCGCGATTGCAGCTCCTTGCATTGCTGTTGCTGCCGCCAGCTGGCGTTCAGCAACGCGAATATCGGGGCGACGGCGTATAGTTTCGGCTGGCGTAGCTAAAACCCTTCGCCCAGTTGCTAGCGGAACTGCGCCCGATGGTTTCAGTTCAGTTGATAAACTAGCGGGTTTTTGTCCCACCAAGACTTCGAGTTGACGCAAGGCAGCAACCAAATTGGCTTCCAATGCTGGAATCTGGGCGGCAGTACTTTCAGTCTGAGCGCGAGCGCGTACTACATCGTGACGCGCATTAACGCCTTCGTTGAAAAGTTTCTCGGTCAGCTCTAGCGTGTGGCGTTGCGATTCCAGATTCGAGCGAGTGATACTTAGCTGATTTTGTAGACTGCGGTAATCAATGTAACTGCGTGCCAGTTCAGCGGTCAGTATCACCAATGATTGACGATATTGTTCACCAGCCGCGTCAAGATCGGCAGATGCCGCTTCTAGTCGCCGTTGCTGACGACCAAACAAATCAATTTCCCATAGCGCATCAAAACCCAATTCGAACATATTGTATTTAATACCGGGTGCTAAACCGGGAAATGGATTTTCGTTACGTTGCGCCCCCGTCTTGATATTGACCGTCGGAAATAATTCAGCACGAGTGCCACTCCGTTCAGCACGCGCTTGGTCGATACGGGTCAGGGCGATTTTAATATCTAAATTCCCCGCTAACGCCTTATCCATCAAGCGATTCAGTTGGGCATCACCAAAACTTTTCCACCAGTTTCTCAAATCTTCAGCATTAGCCTGTTTTAAATCTGCGCTCGATTCAGCCTGCCAATGGCTTGGAACTGACGGAGTAACTTCGTGATAATCCGGTCCCATCGTACATCCCGTTAATCCGCTGAGAACCAGTAACCCGCAGATTTTATGTATCATGACCATGTCCTTTGAGAAATAAAGAAACTATTCAGATATTATTTTTCCTCACTGCTCAGACCCACGGCAAACCCATCAGGCAGCGGAAATATTGATCGTCAGTATACTTTATTGCTTTGAGAATAACTTATCGTTTAAGGGTAGTCGGGTAGGAATAACGTATGTAATGGTCAAGTTTTTTCTTTTCAGTATTTTGTCCGGTTTAGTGTAGACACATTAATGGTTTAATGAGGTAGCAGTTAGGTCTCAATTGCTTTTTGATTAAAAGCTTGTTAACTTGCTAGTTAAATTCCCGTTCAGGATTTAATCAATGGCACATCACCCTAGAATGATCATTCTCTGTCAATCACAGTACCTTATCATTCGCGGTAACGATCGTTCCAAGATTTTCTGTCGCGAGGCGGATTATCGCTTTTATCTAAAAAACGTCAGGTGGTCGGCAAAAACCATGCCTACTAGATACAAGCTTTTGTACTGATGCCATCACTGATATTGGATTCAGGCTTCACCTTGATTAAAGCACTTTGTGAAGCAGAGGCTTATGATCATAAAATCGCTTCTGTTCACCTCATTGAAACTCATATTTCTTGGGTATTACTGACCGGACAATATGCCTATAAAATAAAAAAACCAGTCAATTTCGGGTTTCTGGATTTTTCTACGCTAGAGAAACGCCGTTTTTTTTGTCATGAAGAATTAAGATTGAATCAACGCTTGGCTGCCGAGTGGTATCTTAATGTGGTACCGATAACTGGACAAATTGAGCATCCTAAAATGGATGGCACAGGGGAAGCCATTGAATATGCCGTTAAAATGGTTCAGTTTCCTTCAATACAAACACTAAAGGAATTGGGCGAGAGTGGTCAGTTGGGTCGGGATGAAATTGATCAAATTGTTAATATTGTTGCCAATTTTCACAACACCATTGCAATAGCCGATGAACGGTCGCCTTATGGTAATAGCCGCGACATCAAGCATTGGTTTGTTGAGAATTTTTGCCATATCAGACCTTTGCTAGACGATAAATTTCAGTTACTGCAACTTGATGCTATCGAGGCTTGGGGTCATGACGAATGGACTAGCAAGTCGCCATTAATGCAACAGCGTAAACAGCAAGGTTGTGTGCGCGAATGTCACGGTGATTTGCATTTAGGTAACATGACCCTTATCAACGGCAAGATCATCCTATTTGACTGTATTGAGTTTAATCCGATGCTGCGCTGGATTGATGTCATCAGCGAAGTCGCTTTTTTGGTGATGGATTTGTTACATTTTGGCTATCAAGATTATGCTTACCGATTTCTCAATCACTATCTTCAAGACACTGGTGATTACCAAGGACTAACTTTATTACGTTATTATTTGGTTTATCGTGCATTAGTACGCGCTAAAGTGGCTTTATTGCGGATGAATCAAAACCCTGATGTTGATATTTATAAAGAAGTTCGTTCCGAGTATGCCGTTTTTGCCAATTTAGCCGAGCAATTTACCCATGACAGCCAAACAGCATTGATTATTACGCATGGTTTTTCAGGTTCTGGAAAATCTACATTTACAGGTCAACTGGCTGAAAAAATCGGTGCGTTACAAATACGTTCGGATATAGAACGCAAACGGTTATTCGGCTATCGAGCTCAAGAAACTACTGATAGCGGTATCGGTATTTATACGCCGGAAGCGGGGAAAAAAACTTACCAGCACCTTACTGAACTGGCTAAAACAGTTCTTGAAGCCGGTTTTTCTGCAATTATCGATGCAACATTTCTTAAAGCTGAACAACGGAATCTGTTTCGGCAGCTTGCCAGCGAATACTCGGTGAAATTTTTTATCATTGATTTTCAAGCGTCTGATGAAACATTATGCAGCCGACTCAGGCAACGGCGAGATGATGCTTCGGAAGCAACAATTGATGTTCTGTATCAACAGCAGCAATCGGCGGAGCCTTTGTGGGGAGAAGAGCAAAACCATGTAATAACAATTAATACCGAGAGCGATGCTGTACTAGAAACATTGTTAGCCCGTATAAGAAACGTAGAGTCGCACTAAAATGTCTCAATTGCTCAAATCTGATGTATTACATTGCACATTGCTTGTCCTCTGAGGCTGAACAATCCCACAATCAAAAATTAGTTAAATACAGCAGTGGTGTAGGTGCGAATTCATTCGCACCGTGCGGATAAATCCGCACCTCCATCATTTTATTGTACTTTAGCTATAGTCGCGAATATCTGTGACACGTTGTCTTGTGATATTTTTATCGAATTTGAAATAGGCATATTTTTTTAATAGATTCCGCTGTTCTCAGGTGACATCACCCGTTATCTTTAGTTGCATACGCAAATTCTCAAGCTCCTCCATCAAGTCAAGCACCAAGCCAACACCCGCCAAATTAATGCCTAGATCACGCTGTAATCTGAGTGCTGAACGAACCCGTACCAGATTTGCGCCTGAAAAGTGCCAACAATGGATCTCTTTGCCTTCCGGTTCAATGATGCCTTCTTCAACTAGACTAATAACCCAATCGGCATTGACACCACAGGCACGGCATAATTGACCCAGTGTCAGAGAATCATCTTCAATAATCGTTCCCGTGTAGATTAATAATAGGTCGTGTGAGTTCATTGGCACTATACCCCCATAAACTGGCGTGGGTTGAAATCAAGTGTTTGTTGCATAGCTTGGTAAACTGCTTTGGCGTGTTCTGTCGTTGCAGGCGGCAGGACAATTTGCAATACAACAAAAAAATCACCCGGTGTCTTGGCGGGCAGTCCACGACCTGCCAAACGCAGTTTGCTGCCTTGTCTGGAATTAGGCGGTATTTTCAACTCAACAACACTTTCTGGTGTAGGTATTTTAATTTTAGCACCTAAAGCCGCTTCCCAAGGGGTAACGGGAAGATCCATATACACATCGGTTTCAGAAACACGGTAAAGCGGGTGGTTGTTAAATACTATTTCAAGAAATAAATCGCCTGCCTGACCGCTACCTACGCCGGGGTTGCCCTGACCAGCCAGCTTAATATGCTGTCCCTGTTTAATGCCTTTAGGGATTTTAACATTCAGGCTTCTATGTTTCACTTGCAATTGACCTTGGGCATTCATTTCAGGCGTGCTTAGAGAAATATTGCGTGTTGCCCCGTGATAACTATCTTCCAAATCAATATGGATTTTTGCATGACTATCCTGTCCACGCAGAGGTTCACCGTAGTGCCGCCCAGTGTCTGCGGACTGGAATCCTGTGCGTCCAAACAGTTGTTCAAAAAAATCACTAAAGTTGCGGGCATCACCACCCGTGAAACCACCGCCTCTGAATTCAAAGCCTTCATCCCAATTTGGCGGCGGTCTGAAATCCTGACCGGATTTCCAATTCGCACCTAACTGGTTATAAGCCGCTCTTTTCTCAGGATCCTTTAAAACCTCATAAGCTTCGCCTAATTCCTTGAATTTTGCTTCGGCATCCGGTTCTTTACTGACATCAGGATGATACTTTCGTGCCAATTTACGATAGGCGCGTTTGATTTCATCCTGACTGACATCCCGAGAGAGCCCCATGATTTTATAGTAATCTTTATATTGCATATTGAATGGTCTACCTGATTACAATGAAATTTCTGTTAAGAAATCCCCTGCCGAAGAAAGATGACTTTTGCATTATGTATTTAACAACTTAGCACAACTGAGTCTAAAACTGTTAAAAATTATCATTGAAGTTTCGTTAGAGTTCGGTGCGGTCGATATTCTTCACCCTTTAAGCATCAACGATACAAAAATTCATTTTAACGCTGTACCCTGTGCGCCAACCTGATTTTTTTAATGCCTGTTTAGCAGGCTGTTTCTGTTTCCGTTTTCTGGCTTGGTGCTCCATAATCAATAATGCGCCGAAACCACTTACCCAAAGTCTTTCATTTTGGTATTTTTTACGGTCACAAGATTGTTGTCTTTCGATATAGGGGGTTTCGGGCTATTGTTTATCGAGTTTAGAGGAAGCAAGCAAGGCGGGTAATAGAAAAAAACTACAGACAAGAGAATATAAAAGCGCGACCATTAATAATTTACCCATGCCGCTGGTTCCAGGATGTGAAGAAAGAGATAAGGAACCAAAGGCGACAAGCATGGTTGCCGCGCTGAAAAGCACAGCGCGTGCCATGCTGGATTGTAGTGGGTTTTTCAGTCCTGCACGGGCATAAGACACAAAATAGATGGCGTAGGAAACCCCAAGACTCAATAACAGAGGGAGGGCGATAATATTAGCAAAATTTAACGGTAGCTCAATCAGGACAATGGTTGCCAAGGTTAATATGCCAGCAAGAAAAAGCGGCATCATAAGAAGTACCACATCACGCAAACTGCGCAGTATTAAAAAAGATAAGAAAGCAATGGCGAGTAGCGCGTAGAGTCCTGCATGAATAAACGCTCCCGTTATGGTGTGCGCTGATTCTTGAATCGAAATCGGCGCACCTGTCGCATCGGGTACAATTTGCCTAACCGCATCGGTAAAAGCGATCAATGTTTTATAATCGCGTGCATTGCCCTTAGGATAAACTTCAATCAAAACCTGACCTTCTGGCGTAATCCAATCGCGGCGCACATCATCGGTAATTGACTCTATGGTGACGTTTTCGGCGCTCAGGCTTTGCTTGATGGCTTCCAATTTTGATTGCATGACAGTCACGAGGTTGTTCTGCAATCGTTGCAAAAGCACAGGGTCGTGTCGTTCACCAACAGTCTCCAGTGCTTTTGCCAACCTGATAGCCGAGGCGGGTTGATTGGGTAATGCACGCAAACCTTCCACAAGTTTAGGTAAAAGAGCAAGAATCTCAGCATCACTGGGTGGCGTTTGCACTGCGGTCGCTTTTAAGGTTGGCGAAAAAATGGTACTGGCATCACTGATAAGGTCGAGTTTGTCCTCTTGATCTTCAGGTACAAAACTTGCCAAGCTCATCACATGATCAACCTGCGGCAGTTTTTCAAGTGTCCCTACTAGTTCTTGAGCTTCTTTTAAGGAAGGACGCAAAATAGCTATCGTGTAGGTATTAAAGTCAGGGTCTTTCATCGCATCGAACAGCGTCGAAACGGATTCTGTTTGTGGGTCTTTGAGATTTAACGGATCAAAATCAAAGCGCACTTGCGTGGCAATCCCACCGCCGATGACCGCTATCAATAAAGCCATCGCTAAAATTTTGAGCCTATGCGTTTGAATAAAGGCATCGACAGGCGCGGCGCATTTATAACCAACAGATTCTGGTTCGGCAGGTGGACGTGTAAAGGCAAGCAGGGCGGGTAGCAAGGTGATGTTTAGAATAAAGGCGATAATCATACCTGCGCCCGCAATTAAACCCAGCTCAGAAACGCCGCGATAAGCGGTAGGAATAAAGGCAAGAAAACCCAACGACGTTGATCCCGCTGCCATAGTCAGCGGTAAAGCAATAAGCCGCGCTGTTCGCGTCATGGCTTTGGCATGGTCAGGTTCCAGATAATGTTGATCGCGATACCGAACCCCAAACTGAATGCCGAAATCGACCGCAATACCAATAAACATCACTGCAAAGGCAACGGAAATTAGATTCAGCGAGCCAATGGTTGCAAGCGCGAAAGCTGTCGTCGCAATCAGCCCTACAATCAAGGTCAAAAGAATCGGAATGACAATCCGTAAAGAGCGTAACGCCAATAACAAAATGACCAGCACCAGAATACCAGACAGAATCGTGGCAAAGCCTGTGCCTTCGGCAACGCTAGCAAACTCCTCGTCATTCAACGCAACAGAACCCGTTAGCCTGACATGTACCCCGTGATCCGGCGTTAAGTGCAAATCACTGACGACAGCGCGTAGCGCGTTGCTGGAAGCTGCTCCCGGTTCTAAGGCGGTATAATCCAGAACTGGTTTTGTCAGAATAAATTTACGCAAATCACGCGGCAATGGCTTTTGCTCTGGTCCCATGCTTTGCAATGCCAAGGGTTTATCCTGCCCTGCCAGATTAGCTTCAATAGTCGCGGCAATGGTGTTAAAAGGCGCGTCTAGCTGCTTGAAATCGGTTTCTCCCCGTTGAACACCGTCCAGCATCATACTAATCATGCCGAAGAACCCTCGCAGGGAAGGATCACTGCCCAAAATACCCAGCATCGGTTGAGCCTGAATCATTTGGTCCAGAATCGTGTTGATTTCATCCTTAGATAAAAACAGCAAACCGTTTTTAAGGAAAAAAGGAATCTTGTCAGGTCGAACGACTTGCGAAAACCGATCTGGCATCGTGCGTAGTTTTAACGTAAGCGATTCTGCCGCCATCTCGGCAGCATCAGGCGTATCACCGTCAACGACAACAATCAGCAAATCATTTTTTTGCGGAAAGCCTTTCTCAACCGCCGCCTCACGCATACGCCAATCAAGATCAGCAGACATAAGCTGATTAATATCCGTATTAATCTTGAAATGCCCCACAACATACCAGCCCAACCCCAGTGACATAAGAAGGGCAAGCAGCACAAGTACCAACGCGAACCGATGGCTAAAATCAACAAGGCGGGCGATAAATGATGAAAGCAAGATGAAAACTCCAGAGAGGGGGCAAGAACAAGCTGATATTAAATATAGGGTCGATAGACGAAACGGACTATAAACCCCGTTAAGCTTTATAACATAACATACAATACCTGCGCCAAAAAAATCATGCTACTTTTGCATGAATTCTACCGATTTCTGCGACTTGGAAAATTCGGTAATGGCTATGTGATGTGTCAACACTTTTCAAGACACAAAGTTAAGAAGATAGAAGAAATACCCGATTAAGGATTTTTCCTAGATGAATTACTTTCTAATAATGTCACTTTCCTTAGCGTATGTTAGTAGTCAAATCCCTCAATGAATCTTTAATGACTATATTGTATGTCGTTACTAAAGTGTGCTACTTATTGCAAACACGCTGTCATTCACAAAAAGCCATTGAGATTTTAGCCGCAAATATCAAAAAATGTTTCGTATCTTTTTATTAATTTTAGTATTTATATTCGCTCCTATTACAAAGGTAACACCGTACCTTCTGGTTTAGTGGTGAGCTATGACGCGGGTAAGAAGGTCTCTGGTATCAAGCGGCATATTTTGGTGGATACGCAGGGCTTACCTCATGCGATAGCCGTTACTACCGCTGAGGTAACTGACCGTCAGGGTGCGTGTGTGCAATCGGACAATACGCCGATAATTTATCCGAAGTCTCCATCGTGCTGACCGATGGCGGCTATACAGGACAGCCCTTTGCCGATGCTGTCGGGGCGACTGTTCAAGTTGTCAGACGCTCTGATTTGCATACGTTTTCTGTTATTCCTAAACGCTGGGTCGTTGAACGCTCATTCGCTTGGCTAGAAAAGTGTCGAAGATTTTGGAAAAATACGGAACGTTTACTTAATACCAGTCTGCAATTCGTCAACTTGGCTTTTTTGGCTATTTTATTACGGAGATTTTGAA